>SKLK01000047.1 GCA_007123265.1 Kiritimatiellia bacterium | reverse complement strand
TCGGCGATCTGGCGTGGCTCGATTAGGCGAAACCCGCCATCGTGTCACCGATCGTTAAGAGCCGCTCGATCCAATGGGTCGGGCGGCTCTTCATTTGAGGAAAACACCCTTGCGACACGGTGCCTGAATGTTCCGGCGTCGCAGAGCTTCGCCGGCGCGTTTTTTGGGGACTGCGGCGCTGCGCGCCGCTTTGGACTTCCTCGCACTTGCCCGGCTTCCATTATTCAATCTCTTCACCATTTTCTGCCGCGCCCAGCGTGCGCGGCTACAGTTCGGTTGCGAATAGGGCGAAATTTGCTGGTTATATTCTCATCGCTCAAAGCCGCAAACACCACCAAGATTCATGACACAGTTTCTCTGTCCCTAACGCACAGTCCCTAACGCACATGTCCCTAACGCAAGACTCTTAGCGGATCAGCACCCTAAAACGAATTAGTAAATATTACAGGTTCAAGATACAAAAATGTAATTATTTCTGTTTTGATTAAACAAAAATGTATATACTTTTGGATTGTGTTTTTAAAATTGTTATTTTGATTCGCTATTTTCCTCTGTTTATGGGCGTTTTCGTGGTGGGTGCTGAAGTCTGGCGGAATTTGGCACGTGATTTGCTTAAACAGTGTGCGCCAGCGGCGTGACCGTTGGATTCTGGATATATTTGGACGTATGCAAGGTGAGCGTATGTAATTTGTGCGCTCTGTTTAACCCCCAAGCAGGAGAAGAGAAATGACAATAGGAAATGCACGCTATGCGGCGGTGTCCGCGGTTACGTCGTACAAGCCGATTGAGAAGCCGTTGAATTTTATGGAGACGCCGTCAAAGGATTTGTACGGCACCAACGTGTTCAGTGATGCGGTGATGAAGGAGCGCTTGCCCAAGGCCGTATACAAGGCGATGCAGCGCACGATTCGCAAAGGTGAAATGTTGGATGCGACGGTGGCGGATGCGGTAGCCACGGCGATGAAAGATTGGGCAATTGAAAAGGGCGCAACGCATTATGCGCACGTCTTCTACCCATTAACAGGCGCGACGGCGCAGAAACACGACGGCTTCCTGTCGCCGGACGGTCGGGGCGGCGCGATTGCCGAGTTCAGCGGCGATCAGTTGATCCAAGGCGAGCCGGATGCCTCGAGCTTCCCGTCGGGCGGCCTGCGTACCACATTCGAAGCCCGTGGGTACACGGCTTGGGATGTTACCAGTCCGGCCTACATTCTGGAAAATCCGAATGGGACGACCCTGTGCATTCCAACCGCGTACTGCTCGTGGACGGGGGAAGCCCTCGACAAGAAGACGCCGGTACTGCGGTCGATGCAGGTTTTGAACACTCAGGCGCAGCGCATCTTGAAGCTATTCGGGCACGAAAATCCGGGCCGCGTGATTCCGACGGCCGGTGCGGAACAAGAGTATTTCCTGATCGATCGGAACTTCTTCTATTCCCGCCCGGACCTGGTGGTGACGGGGCGGACGCTGTTCGGCGCGCCGATGCCTAAGGGACAGGAACTGGAGGCTAATTACTTCGGCGTGATTCCGGAGCGCGTACTGGCATTCATGATGGAGGCGGAGCGCGAACTTTACAAGTTAGGTGTGCCGGTCAAAACGCGTCACAACGAGGTGGCTCCCGGCCAATTCGAGTTGGCCCCGGTCTACGAAAACGCCAACGTTTCGACGGACCATCAGCACCTGGTTATGATCACCCTGCAACGAGTCGCGCAAAAGTACGGCATGGCCTGCTTGATGCACGAGAAGCCGTTTGCGGGCGTCAACGGTTCGGGTAAACACCTGAACTGGTCGCTGGGAACCGAGGATATGAACTTGCTGGAGCCGGGCGACACACCGCATGAGAACGCGCAGTTCCTCGTCTTCTGCACGGCCGTGATCCGCGCGGTGCACAAGTACAGCACCCTGTTGCGCGCAGCCATTGCACACGCGGGGAACGATCACCGGTTGGGCGCAAATGAGGCGCCACCGGCGATCATTTCGATCTTCCTGGGCGAGCAATTGACCGATGTGTACGAGCAGTTGGAGAAGGGCGGGGCCAAGAGCTCGAAGAAGCCGGGCACGCTCAAAGTGGGCGTGGACACCCTGCCGACCTTGCCGCGTCATGCTGGTGACCGTAACCGCACCAGCCCGTTCGCCTTCACCGGGAACAAGTTCGAATTCCGCGCGGTTGGGTCAAGCCAGTCGATTGCCGGCCCGTTGGTCATTCTGAACACGATCGTGGCGGAAAGCCTCGATTACATGGCTACCGAAATCGAAGCGGCTACCAAGGGCGATCCGAAGAAATTGAACGAGGCGGTGCAGTCCGTGATCAAGAACGTGATCAAGGAGCACAAGTCAGTCATCTTCAACGGCGACAACTACGGTGAAGCCTGGCACAAGGAAGCCGAAAAACGAGGATTGCCGAACTTGAAGAATACGGCGGTCGTGATGGAGGCCGTTGGCAGCAAGGAAAACAGCGATGTGCTGGCCAAATACAAGGTCCTGTCCAAGCGCGAATTCGCCAGCCGCAACGAGATCTACACGGAAAAATACGTGGCCGATATTACCACGGAAGCGTTGAGCTGCCTGGAAATCGCCAAGACGATGATCCTACCTGCGGCCTATCGCTACCAAGGAGTTTTGGCGTCAACCTTGGCTTCGTTACAGGCGGCCGGTCGCGCCGGAGACAGCCGCTCATTGGACAAGGTCTCCGCGCTGGTCTCGGACTTGGAGGACCGAATCGAAGCCCTCGAGGCCGCCGTTGGCAAGGAAGTTCATGGGAACGTCGTGAAAGAAGGCCTGCATGCGCGCAATGAGATCTTCCCGGCGACCTTGGCGGTGCGCGAGACCGCCGATGCGCTGGAAGAGATTGTGGCGGATGACCTCTGGCCCTTGCCGACCTATCAAGAGATGCTGTTCATCAAATAATCAGCCAACCCTGCGTACACGCAGACACACACCGGAAGGCCCGCCCATGTGGCGGGCCTTCTCGTTTTGGCGATTGACGAGCATGAGGATCAAGTGTTGAATGCACACCAGTATCAGCCCAAAGGAGTGGTATGACAGCAAAGCAAAAGAAACCGGCTAAACAGAATTTACACCGTCGCTATTCGTCTTTGGTCACCGACGGCGCGGAACGTGCGCCGAGTCGGGCCATGCTGCATGCGGTGGGGTTCACGGATAAGGATTTCAAAAAGTCGCAAGTGGGCATTGCATCCACGTGGAGCATGGTGACGCCATGCAACATGCACATCGACAAGCTGGCTGATGAAGCGGCGAAGGGCGTGGATCAGGCGGGCGGCAAGGCGGTGGTTTTCGGTACGATTACGATCTCCGATGGCATCTCGATGGGCACGGAGGGGATGAAATACTCCCTCGTTTCGCGCGAAGTGATCGCGGATTCGATTGAGACGGTGGTGGGCTGTGAAGGATTTGATGGGGTGGTGGCCGTTGGCGGGTGCGACAAAAATATGCCGGGCTGCCTAATGGCGCTGGCGCGCTTGAACCGGCCCGGCATCTTTGTCTATGGCGGCACCATTTTGCCAGGTAAACACCGGGGCCGGGATGTGGATATCGTGTCCGTTTTCGAGGCGGTGGGTGCGCATGCGCGCGGTGATATCAAGTCCAAGGAATTGAAGCAAATCGAGTGTTGCTCGATTCCGGGTGCGGGTTCTTGTGGCGGGATGTATACGGCCAACACGATGGCTTCGGCGATCGAGGCGATGGGTATGAGTTTACCCAATAGCTCCGCGCAGGCTGCAATTTCCAAGGCGAAACAGGCGGATTGCCGCCAAGCCGGCGCCGCCGTCATGCAGATGATTAAGCGGGGCATTCGGCCACGCGATATCTTGACCAAAGAGGCGTTCCGTAACGCGATTGTCATGGTCACGGCGCTGGGCGGATCGACCAACGCGGTGATGCATCTATTGGCCATGGCCCATGCCGCCGGGGTCAAGTTGTCGATTGATGAATTTACCCGGATTGGCCGCAAGGTTCCGGTTTTGGCGGACTTGAAACCGAGCGGGCGCTTTGTGATGGCGGAATTAGTGAAGATTGGCGGCACCACACCGTTGATGAAGCTGCTGGTCGAGGAAGGCCTAATGAATGGGGATTGCCTGACGGTGACGGGCAAGTCGATGAAGGACAATCTACGCGGGGTGAAACCCTATCCGGCGAAACAGGAAGTGATCCGGCCGCTGAGCGATCCGATTAAGAAGACGGGGCACTTGGTGATCCTGCGCGGCAACTTGGCGCCTACTGGTGCGGTCGCCAAAATATCCGGCAAGGAAGGCACACAGTTTACGGGTAAAGCCAAGGTGTTTGAGTCGGAGGAGACCGCGCTTAAAGCGGTCTTAAATGGGACGATTCGTAAAGGTCACGTAATTGTGATTCGGCAGGAAGGTCCGAAAGGCGGACCCGGGATGCGGGAAATGTTAGCGCCGACCTCTGCGGTGATGGGGAAGGGGTTGGGTAAGGACGTGGCCTTGATTACCGATGGCCGTTTCTCAGGTGGCAGTCACGGGTTTGTGGTGGGCCACATCACGCCGGAGGCCTATGTGGGCGGCCCGATTGCGGTGATCAAGAACGGCGACAGCATTACCATTGATGCTGAAAAGCGGACCCTGAATCTGGATGTCACCGATGC
>SKLK01000144.1 GCA_007123265.1 Kiritimatiellia bacterium | reverse complement strand
TGGCGCGCGATCAACTGGGCACCGTCGGCGGCGGCAACCATTATGTCGACCTGTTTGCCGATGAACAGGATCGCGTATGGGTCGGCGTGCACTTCGGCTCGCGCGGCTTGGGACACAAAACGGCGACGGCCTTTCTACAGACGGCGGGTGGTCGGGACGGTATGGACGTGCCACCGGCCTTACTCGATGTCGCCTCCCCGGCCGGAAGCGATTATCTAGAGGCCTTGCGATTGGCCGGCCAATACGCCTACGCGGGTCGCGAACATGTGTGTCGGTTGGTGGCCCGCGAAATCCTCGGCGCGACGATTCTTGATGAGATACACAACCATCACAACTATGCCTGGCTCGAAACGCATGGGCAGGAAGCGCTTTGGGTCGTGCGCAAAGGAGCCACACCCGCCTTTCCCGGACAAAAGGGATTCGTGGGCGGCAGCATGGGCGACGATGCCGTGATTATCGAGGGCATCGATAGTGAACCGTCCCGGCAAGCACTCTACTCGACGGTCCATGGCGCCGGTCGCGTGATGTCGCGAACACAGGCCGCTGGAAAAGTCCGGTGGCGCAACGGGCGTCCGCAACGAATCTCAACCGGTCGCATCTCCCGCGCCGACATGGACGCGTGGGTGCGCAAAAAAGGTGTCTGCTTGCGAGGTGGCGACTGTGACGAGGCGCCCCAAGCCTACCGCCGCCTGGGTGATGTACTGGAACACCATCGCGAAACCATCCGCGTTCTTCACACGTTACGCCCGCTCGGCGTCGCCATGGCCGGTGCAGACGTCTATGACCCCTTCAAAGACTGAGCGATTGACTCAGCCCGCCTGGATGGCGACAGCTGCGGCACGACAAGCCGATATCAGGCTTCCGAGGGCGTCTTACTCAGCGCATCGTCGACGGCATAAAGCAGCTCCAATGCAGAGTAGGGCTTTCTCAAAAAGGCGTGAATGGCCATCTGCATTTCTTTACCGGTCGGTGCGGCCGGCAAGGCGTCGGCAGCGGGTGCCTCCCCGGGTAAGGCGGACGCCTGCACATCCGTCCGGACCGGCAGATGCACTTTGAACGTCGTGCCGTGTCCCTCCTCGCTGTATACATTGATCAGAAGGTCAAAAGCTGGCGAACCAACTCAGCCGCGCGCATGGCGCACCGCAGAATTTCGTCTACGGCCAACCCACTGTCCGGATCATCGGGCATGGATTTGATCAATTCCGCGCCCATCACAATCGGCGACAGCATGTTGTTTAAATCGTGGGCAATGCCACCGGCCAGCGTACCGATACTTTCCATGCGTTGTGACCGCAGCATCAAGGCCTCGCGTCCGCATCCTGCGCCGCAGCGTCCTCGATGATTTCGAGGTAGTTGAGACCTACACCGCCGGATGGGTCGGGATACGCATTTTCTTGCGCGAAACGCTGCCACGATTCATTGACAGCGAAGATGATTCCCTCTTCGTCTAGCAATGCGATGTGCGACGGGATAGCGTCCAATATCGGGCCCCACTGGTCAAGATGCTTGACCGGGCCCGGAATCGCATCTGATGCATCCACTTTCTTCATATCGCCCCGCGATCCGACTCCCATCCTGAGTCAAAGCCACTCTGATACGATGGTACGTTCGTTGCAATCGAACGGGTTTGGCCATCTGCCCTTGCGGCGCACTACACCGTCTTGACTTGCATCGCGCGTTAGCTACACTGCCGTCGAACGCTGGGGGAGTTCTCCGAAGAGAACTGAGAGTCCCGCTGGGTGCGGGTAACCCTTTGAACCTGTTTGGATCATGCCAACGTAGGGAATGCGGCTTCGGCTTGTCCGCCTGCCCCTCCCTACTCCGGCATCCGCTAAGGAATACGCACGATGAATGTGGGATCAACTGGGATTTGGTTGGTGGGGATATCGGCCGCCTTTTTTGCTTGGCTAGGCATGCGCGCGGTGCGCGGAATGCGACATACGCTGGAGGATCATTTGGTCAGCCGCAACTCGACCGGCTCCGTCACCGGTGCCGCCACCCTCGCGGCCTCTGTGATCGGCGCTTGGATTCTGTTTAGTCCGGCGGAGACGGCCATGTGGGCGGGGATCGCCGGTGTTGTCGGATACGCCCTGGGCCAAGCCGCGCCCCTTTTCGCTCTCGCCTGGCTCGGTCCCCGGATGCGGCGACTAATGCCCAACGGCCATTCGCTGACGGAATATGTTCGCTACCGGTTCGGACGTCCGATGTATATAACGACACTTATCCTGATGTTGTTCTATATGTTCGTTTTTCTGGCGGCGGAAATGACGGCCATTGCACAAGCCATCCGGCTGGTGGCCGATGTGCCCCTGTTCTGGACGGCCCTGATTGTGGCAATCGCGACCGTGGCCTATACGATGTACGGCGGCCTCCGCGCATCGATCTTCACGGATCGGATCCAATTCTTTCTCATCCTGCCGCTGCTCGTGTTCATGTTGGTCGGCACCCTGGTCCTGGTCGGCGGGTATGGCCCGGCCTTCGGTGCCGCCCGCACGGAAGCGCCTGATTTGTTCTCCATGACGCACGGCCCCGGCATCGAGTTCGGCGTGACGTTAGTGATCGCCGTATTGGCGGCCAACGTCTTCCACCAGGGATTCTGGCAACGCATCTATGCCTGCCGCGATGAACAAACGTTGCGTCGGGCCTATACCATGGCTGGCCTGGTGGTTATCCCCATGGTCTTTATCGCGGGCCTGTTCGGTCTGATTGCGGTTAGCACGGGTGTGGAAGCCGACGCCATGTCCGTGGCGCTCTTCGTCGTGATTGCCGATACCTTTCCGACGTGGATGACATTGATGGTGTTGGTGCTGGCGATCGCCTTGGTCATGAGCAGCATGGATACCTTGCTAAACGGAATGGCCAGCACGGTCACATCGGATCTGGCGCGTTTGGGGGCCGGCTGGACCGCACCGCGCTTGCTGCGATCATCGCGCTGGGTCACCGCCCTGATCGCCGTGCCGGCGGTGGGGATTGCCTCACAAGGCTACAGCGTGCTGTATCTGTTTCTGGTCGCCGACCTCGTCTGTGCAGGGGCCCTGTTCCCCGTTTTCTATGGGCTGTTCGCGCGGCGCTTCACAGGCCAAGCGGCGTTTGTTGCAACGCTGAGCGGCATTTTTGTAGGGACACTCTATTTCCCAGCGCCCGACTTTACCCCGCTATTTGACATCCCGCATGGAGGCAGCTTTCTGATCAGCTTTGCCTCGGCGCTACTGGTCTCGGCCGGCGTAGCGCTGACTTGGCACGCCGTGGCAGTGCGTCGAAAACTGCCGGGTTATGACTTCACTATTCTGCAACAGCGCGTACAGTTGATTCGTGAAACATGATGCCATGACCCCCTCTACACCCCCGACGCCAGCGCCAGACGCTTCATCCGCTGCCCGCACCCCACCCATTGTGTGGAGCATTGCGGGTACCGATCCAACCGCAGGGGCCGGCATTCAAGCGGATCTCAAGACCTTTCACGGGCTTCAGGTGTATGGATGCACCGTCATCACCGCGGTGATCGCCCAAAACACGCAGGGTGTTCAGCGTATTGCCATGGCGGATGCTAAAACGGTCGAGGCCCAATTGGATGCGTTGGCATCGGATTTGCCGCCGCGCGCGATCAAGATTGGTGTGCTCGGCAACGCGGATATCGTTACGGTCGTCGCCCGGGCCTTGTCCCGACTCGACGCCTATGTGGTCTGCGACCCGGTCTTCGGCTCCTCATCCGGCACAAATTTGCTGGATCCCAACGCCATCGAGCCGTTCCTATCCCGCTTGCTTCCCGGCGTGGACGTGCTGACGCCGAATATTCCTGAGGCCGAGCGACTATGCGGACACGCCATTCAATCACCCGCGCAAGTCGAACAAGCTGCTGCGACGCTGTATACGCTGGGCGCTGGTTCCGTACTGATCAAGGGTGGCCATGCACCGGGCCCCTTCGTGCAGGACTATTGGACCAATGGCACCGACGGCCTCTGGCTGACGGCGGCCCGAATCGATACCCGGCATTCGCGGGGTACCGGCTGCGCGTTGTCCTCCGCAATTGCCGCTGCGCGGGCGCATGGGTTGACTGAACTCGACGCCCTCGTCCTTGGCCGCATGTACGTGAATCAAGGATTGCGTCTCGCCCCAGGTTTGGGAAAAGGGAACGGCCCCATTCACCATGGCTCTTGGCCCGTGCATGCCGAGGATCGCCCCTGGCTCACGGCGACCGCCGATGCGGGATGGACCACCGACGGCCTCGGGGATGCGTCCACACCGCTTTAGAGTTGCAGCAGGCAGTTGGATTATGGGATTTATCATTTTGTTGCCCCCGTAGCTCAGCTGGACAGAGCGACGGATTCCTAATCCGTAGGTCGCGCGTTCGAACCGCGCCGGGGGTACCAGCCCCTGTGCATGCAGGTTAATGGCGGTCGTGCCTGCCGAACACCCCCGCACCGAAGACAGAATCGCTTCTTCCTTCTTGACTCAGGCAGCAGGGTTGAAGTACGACCCAGAGACGTGTAACCACGAGGTGTGTATGGACCTTGTTCTCGTCAGTGAGCAAATAGCTAACCTGCAAGTCTTAAATCAGTTCTTGCTCTCCTTGTTTCTGCTCATTCCAATGGTGCTGGTCGCGCGCACAACGGTGGCCGGAACACGTTATTCCCCCATC
>SKLK01000065.1 GCA_007123265.1 Kiritimatiellia bacterium | reverse complement strand
GCACCTCCTCGCCCAGGCCAATCCTGCGCAATAATGCAATAAATATTGTCTTGATATTCACAACCTAGTGTAGTACGTCTCATTGGTGTAAGTTTTATGTGTACTGTGTTTGGCTGGGGTTAGCGCTGGACGGATTGGCGTGAATACCGGGCCGTATAAGCTGGAAAACTATAAGGAATCGTTCGCATGCGGAAACTAGTTGCTTTCACTATACTGTCCAGCTTCTTGCTGATCTCGCCGCAGGTATCCCCGGGAAATTACAGCGAGATCGATTTGAGCTATCTGTCGACGGATACACTGCCCCCCTCGCGCCTGGTTGCAGAGGCCCTGCTTGATGCCCTGCCCCGTTCGCTGTCCGACTTGCGAAATTATGATCGTCGCATGCGGCTGTCGGCATTGGCACCCAGCCTGCAATTTCAGTATCGTGAAAGCGAGGGTTCTGCGCGTCGGTTCGAACATATCTCGCCGACGACCATTCGGGAAACCCAGTCAGATAGCATGACGTCCAGCACTCAGACGCGGATTGGGTTAAACCCGTTAGATAGCTTCGTGGATGAGCGTGAGGACTCCAGCTCCACTTTCAATCAATTTGTGCAGAGCCGCAATATTGCGGCGATTCCGCTCAATGATGAGATCGTGCGCCGCGAATTTTGGCAAGTCCAGGCTTCCTGGCAGCTCGGGAATTTGATCTTTCACCCGGACGAACTACGAGCAGCAGAGGTGGGCCGGGCGACCGCTAACTACCGCTTGCAACAGGTGGAAAGGTTGATGCCGCTGTATCGCTCCTTCGTGAACGCAGTGAGGCAAATGGAGAATAATCCGACCAGCCGCCAGGCACGCGAAAACGTCGAAGACCGACTTGTAATTTTGGATCGCCTTACCGATCACTTTATCAGCGAATACGCTATGACTCGGTTTGGGGAATTACGCCAACGGGAAGAACGTGTCGCAGAGCCGGCAGATGACCCCTCTGTGGAACCACTTGAGAGGCCCGCCCCCCGCGCGCATGATCGACGTTTGACGGTGGTGCCCAGGCGTCCAGTCGACACTTTTGAAACGGATGATCTTGAAGAAACCATCGATGCCGAGGCGACGGGCAGATTCGAAGCAGAACGAGTCACCGATGCACAAGCGCTGCGGGAAGAAGATGAGGAAGACGAGTTTATTAATGTCTTCTTTGACGTGATCGATGAGTCCGACCTCGACGACATGCTCATGGAGTTTGATGAGGATGATTTTGAGCCATTTGACGACGATGATGAACTGGAGTGGGAGCGTCCCCGGGAGCCCACTTTTTAGGCATACGGGCATGGATTATGTATCGTAGACGCATTCACGCAATGATCGGTATATGTGCTTTTCTATGGGCACTGCCGATCGGCTTGCTGCAGGCGGGCACCACGCCACCCACACTGATCAGCCTAACGGCTTCTTCACCGGTCGCGGCAGGCGGGACCGTGCGATTAACGGCGCGCATTGTCGATAACCAATCGGGTGTTGATGAAACCCGCATTCAGGCCATCTTGCTTGATCCCAGTGGCACCCCTCAAGTATCCGTCCGGGACTTTCGCCATCAAGGAAACAATATCTATGTCGGCGAGGCCACGATCGGATCCACAGCGATGGCCGGTAACTGGATTGTCAGAATACTGGCTGCGTCAGATAGAAACTTGAATACCGCACTGTTTCTGCACGGCATCCATCACAACGCGGGGTTCCAGGTTACGAGTAGTTACGTGCCCCCACCGCCCGACACAACCCCACCGACGTTGCACTATCTGTCCGCATCCTCGCCGGTCGTGGCAGGCGAATCGGTCACGATCACCGCCCGCTTGCGGGATAATCAGTCCGGGGTAGATCCCAATCGCATCTATGCCGTGCTACTGGATTCCGAAGGCGGAGGGCAAATCACCCTGCAAGACTGGGAACAAGTAAATGATGATACCTTTGTCGGTCAGGCACAAATCGGACCCGGCGCGCGCCCTGGTAACTGGCAAGTACGTTGGCTGCAAGCGTATGACAATGCGCGTAATGGTGCGATGTTCCTCTATGGTGAACACCATCACGTCGGCTTTCAGGTGATCAATCCAACACCGGATGTAGATGCGCCACGCCTAACCAGCTTGTCACTTACACCGAACCCCGTAACGCTAAATCAGCGCGTAACGGTAACCATTGGGGTGACAGATCGAGGATTGGGTCTAGACCATACCAACATGCTTGTACATCTGACGCCGAACTCGTTCAATTTGGGCCACAGTCACATTTACGAATGGGAGGAGATTGCGCCGGATACCTACCGCGGCTCGACCCTGATCAATCCGCAAGGGCCGGCAGGTAGCTGGGGGGTTCACAGCATCTATCTACGCGATCTAGCCGGGAACGCTGTATTGCTGCGAAACGGGGTTGATTACAACAAGTCCTTTACCGTGCAGCAGCCGGCACGGCCGGACATTTATCGACACCCCAATAACCATCAGCGCCCGGTTGGAGAATCGGCCACCTTTTCGGTGGCGGCCGTGGGGGCCCCGCCGCTTGCTTATCAGTGGCGACGCAATGGGGTGCCGATTGCCGGAGCCACAACGCCCCAGTATCAGCGGACCGTGGCATCCGAAGCGGAAAATGGTGATCAGTACGACGTGATTGTATCGAATGCCAGTGGCTCCGTCACCAGTCGCGTCGCAACGTTGCGAACGGGCGCGGGCAACTACCAATCCTTGCTCACGAGTCATGCGCCCAATCATTGGTATCGGCTGGACAATGACTTGACGGATTCGGGTGTGGATGGTGGCCGCTCCCTTACCCGGGATGGTGGCAAATGGGGGAATGGCGGAATATTTGGTCCGGATTTTGAAGGCTATGAGCAACTTGCTTGGTATGCCGATTCCGGCCAGGATCTCATTTATCAAGCAGACAATGTCATTCATGATGTCGGCAGCATCTCCCTGCTATTGAAGATGCCGGACGCAGAAATCAATCGGGATCGTGTGATCTTCAACAAAGGATCGGGTTTTCAGCTCAGCCTCAGCGAATCGTCCAGACGATTTACGTTTCGCCTCGGGAATGTCAGCATCCCCCTGCCCAGCCCGGACCTGCTACAGGACACGTGGTATTATTTTGGGGCAAGCTGGAATATCCCGGAAGGAAACGTGCGCTGGGCCTTTGGTCAAGCAGATGGCTCGGTACAAAACGGATCGCGTGGTGTCAGCACCAATTCCTCTGCGGGCGTTGCAACCAATCCACTGATTCTGGGGAATCGAAACTTCCGCCAATGGGATAGCTGGCGCTTCGATAGTCGAAACGGAGGGATCGATGAAGTGGCGATCTGGAATCGAGAACTGACCGAGATCGAGTTGCTCAGTCAATTTGCCGCTCTCACCACCCCGACCGGATCGGTTGCCATCATCACCCATCCGCTATCCCAGGAAATCTATGCGGGCGCTTCGGTTGAGTTTACGGCCCGCTTGCTGGGCGAGGAACCAATTTCCTACCAATGGATGAGAGACGGAACGCCGATTCCTGATGCCACCAATGCGATTCTTCGGGTCATTGGCGTCACCCAGGATGATGATGGTGCGGAATTTTCGGTCACCGCCAGCAACCCAAGCGGAACAGCAACCTCCTTGCCCGCCACGCTGACCATTAAACAGCCGCGCGTCTATCAGGAAACGGTGTTGAGTCAGATCCCGGATTACTGGTTTCCATTGGACAATACGCTGGCCGGATTCGGAACCCGTCCCGCTCCCGATCTCACATCGATGGGCAACTTTTCAGTCGGACGCCTACCCCAAGGGGACGACAATCTGGGCACACCCAATTCGGCCTTCATCTTTCCGGGTGGCAACGACCACCTGGCGCAAGAAATCAGCATGGTCGAGCGCGCGGGCTCCATGAGCCTGTTGTTCCGCACACCGGACCTCCCCTTTACCGGTCCGAATCGGCATGTATTTAATTTTGGCGGATCGGCATCGGGCGGCGATGCGATGTTGATGCGATTCTCCCCCAGCGGCTTGAGCTTGATTCTGGGATCGGAAAGCGAGCAATTGATTGAAGGGACTCCGCTGCTCGACACCTGGTACTACTTCGCCCTCACGTGGGATCTAGACCATGCCGCTGGACCACGGGCCCGCTGGCATCTGGGCCCGCTGGACGCCCCCCTTGAAACCGGCTTGATCGAGTTGTCCCCCAGCGATCAACTCAGCAATCAAGGAATCATGTATTTTGGCAATCGCAATGATCGCGAATGGGACAATGCGCTACGTGAGGGCGGCGACGCGCCGGGCTCCATCGATGAAATTGCTTTCTGGTCGCGGCAATTGACACTGGAGGAAATTCAGACCCAACATGTATCCCACACATCGCCTGCCGTCGGCCCGATCATTGGCGTTCCCCCACAAGACATCGAAGTGATTGCTGAAGCGCAAGCAGCGGTCTTCTCTGTTGGTGCGGCTGGCGTTGGGCCCTTGCAGCATCAATGGCTGTTGAACGAGCATCCGGTTCCGGGGGCGACGAACAGCACCTTCTCCATACCTGTCGTGACCGAACCCATGGATGGCGACGAATACCGTGTTGTGGTTACAGACAATTTGGGTACCGCCACATCCACCGTTGCCCGCTTGACCGTATTACCCGCCACGACGCT
>SKLK01000163.1 GCA_007123265.1 Kiritimatiellia bacterium | reverse complement strand
TCAAGAGACGCCATAGATGTTCCGTACTGCCCGGTAACCATACGGCGAAACCGGAGCCCGCGCAAGCGGGGCGAGGGGTGCAACAGGCCAAACGAACCCATTGCTTTGTCTGCTGTGTCCTTGCCAATCCAACTGGTATTGATTTGTAGGGCCGGCGCTTGCGCCGCACCGTGATCGACAATAGCAACTGACGATTTAAAGTATAGGTCATGAACGGTATAGATCGAACCGAAACAGCGCATGCGTGGGGTGACACGAAAGGGCAATGGCCCAGCTTGGAACTGGTGGTCGCCCGTTACCATGAAGACCTGCAATGGTTGCGCCGCGTCCCGCGCCGCTTTCGTGTCACGGTCTACAATAAAGGCAATCCCCTGTCGCGGCCTTTGGCCCGCGCGGGTGTTCAGGTCATCGATCTCCCTAATCATGGGCGCGAGGCATACGCTTACTTCTATCATCTGTGTGCCCGCTATACCTCCTTGTCTGATATCACCGTGTTTGCTCAGGGTAAGCCTTTCGATCATGTACCGGACTTCCATCGCCTGCTTCATGCGTTGGCGTATCGCAAGCGGACCGTGACGGATTTCCTGTGGTTGGGTTTCATCATCGATGAGGATGACCCGCAAGGCGAGCGCCTGTTTCGCACGTGGCGCGACAATCCGAAAGGGGACCACCTGCCCCTGGTCGAATTGTGGCAGCGATTATGGCGTGAACCGGCCCCGGCAACAGTGACATTCTTTCCCGGTGCCCATTTCGCGGTGACGGCTACGCAGGTGCATATGCGTCCGCGCTTCTTCTATCAACGGGCGCTCTGCCTCAGCCGCAAGCTGCCCCATGCGGCGCATGCATTCGAACGGGTTTGGGATCGCGTTTTTGGCGTGAACGGAATTCCGCCTGATTATGGCGACGCCCCCAAGCCGATCTATCTGCGGTCCATTCGCCGCTTGCAAGGGAGTGTGACCGATGGCGAGTGAAGCGGTTGTCTTGCTTCATGGCCTCTGTCGCACGCCGCGTGCGATGGTTCCCATGGCGCGCGCATTGACTGCGGCTGGCTACACCGTCTTGAACTGGGGTTACCCGTCCCGCACGGCCAGCATCCCCGTATTGTCGGAAACGGTGATGGCGGAGATCATCGCCGATAGTCGTCTTGCGTCGGTCGACACCATACATTTCGTTACCCATTCCCTCGGTGGCATACTGGTTCGTCATTTTCTTGCGCAACATGACATGGCGCGCTTGGGGCGGGTGGTCATGCTCGCGCCACCGAATCAAGGCAGCGAAGTCGTCGATCGTCTGCGGGATTGGAGGCTGTTCCGGTGGTTGAACGGGCCGAGTGGACAACAACTGGGCACGGATGCCGAGTCTATCCCGCAACAGCTTGGGCCGGTGACGTATGAGGTCGGGGTGATTGCCGGGGATCGATCGATTAATTGGATCAATAGCATGATGATCCGCGGGCCGGATGACGGCAAGGTATCGGTCCAACGCACCCATGTTGCGGGGCAAAAGGACCACATCACAATTCACACCACGCACCCGTTCATCATGCGCAATCGACAGGCGATCCGGTATACGCTGAACTTCCTTCGCACTGGACACTTTTGAGCGCGGCATGTCTATTCCCGACGAAACTGTAGCCGCGCACGCTGGGCGCGGTCGAATACGGGGAAGTCCAAAGAACCGTGGTCACCGCCTTTGGAGTGCGCCGCTCGGCGGCGCTTTGGATGATGGCCGGACACGGTCATTTTCAGCGAACGCATGATCGGATCAGCACGCGATGTCTATCTGGGCGGAGGGCGGAGCGCGCCTGTGCAAAATCGGAATCGTTTCTGTTCAATCGCCGGTCTCGCAGAGCTCGACCCTCCAGTGAGGGGAATGAGGGACACCTATAGGGCCGTCGCTTGCGACGCGCCGGGAGAAAGTACGCTCGCAGGTCCGAAGTCGTTCGATTCTCGCGGCTCATCCTGAGGATTCGCCCTACCTCGCGAGTCGGGATCGGTAGGGCGAGGCGTCCCGCCGAGCCGTTTAAGAAAACGTTGGGGAAGCCGCGAGAAAGCGCGAGTACCTGCCACGAGCCTGTTCAGACGAAGGCGATCTTTATGGTTGGCTCCCCGGCTACTGAGGCGAGGTTTGACTCAGCCGTGCATGCGCCGCCTGTTGAGCGGAGAGATAGATCGCGCGAACACTTCGGCCGGTGGCTCGGGCCAAAGCTTGGCACGCATCGAATTCCGGGGAAATCGTGACAGCGCTATCTTTCCAATAGCCCACCTTTACCGGTACCTGCCCTTCCGCAATATGAATGTCGATCATCTCGCGCCGGAGCGTGGTGCGTTGCACCTCGGATTCACGGACACCGAAAGTCGTTGATTCCGTGAACACGATGTCCAGGAGCGCTTCGCGATGGCCCGATCGACAAAGGATGGTCAGTTGCGTGCCGATTCGCTGTTTCTTCATATAGCAGGGTTGTGTAAATACGTCCAAGGCCCCCGCATTCAACAATTGCTCGACCAAACCACCAACAATTTCCGGGGTGCAATCATCGAGATTACACTCGATCTTCAGACAAGGGTCTGGAATCCCGTCTGTAGCGTGCGCGGGTTCGACCTCGTACAGGATTGCGCGCACCACATTGGGACGCTGCTTCATCTGTCGCTGGCCCATACTGTAACCGGCGCGCAGGCTACGGGCCCCAGCGGGTGGTGCGTCATGCGTTTTCCATGCGGCCAAAAGCGCCGCCCCGGTCGGTGTAACCATTTCGGACGGTTCATCGACCGATACGACCGGCAGGCCATGGGCCAGTTCCACCGTGGCGGGCGCGGGATTGGGGTACGTGCCATGGGCACATTCAATCGTGCCGTGTCCCGCAGGCAGGGGGGAAAAGGAGACTGCATCAATTCCCAGTAGGTGCAGGCCCAAACAGCATCCCACAATGTCGGCAATTGAATCCAGGGCCCCGACCTCATGAAAATGAATCTGATCGACGGTTGTGCCGTGAATCTTGGCTTCGGCCTTGGCAATCCGATTGAAGACATCCAAGGCCATCGCCTTCACCGGCTCAGGCAGTGTCGCCGCGTGGACGATGCCTTGAATATCATTGAGGTTACGATGCGGCGCGTGGCCCTCGTGCGTGTGCTGGTGCGAATGAGTAGGCGAATGATTGGAGGCGGCGTGGTCCTGGTGATGATGCGAATGGTCGTGGTGGTGCGTGTGATCCGTTCCGTGGGGCATTTCGTGGGTATGCACGGTCACCCGAATGCCGTGAATCCCCTTTTGTTCGGCCGGTTCCACATGCAAGTGGATCGGCTCAACCGCCAAACTGGCCAACGCCGCGTTGATCGCATCGGCATCCGCCCCGATCGAAATCAAGGCGCCGAGTAATAGATCGCCACTGGCTCCGCCCACAAGATCGAAGTGCACTAGTTTCATATTTACCTCATTCTGCAGATCGCGCAGCCGCGCTTTGCCGGGCAATCCGAGTGGCCGCGACCGCTGCGCCGAGTCCGTTATCCACGTTCACCAACGTGATTCCGGGGGCGCAACTATTCAGCATGGCCAAAAAAGCGGCCAAACCGTGTAAGTGCCACCCGTAGCCCACATGGGTAGGAACGGCAATCAAGGGTCGATCAATCAGTCCGCCCAGAACTGACGGCAAGGCACCTTCCATGCCGGCCACGGCAATGACCACATCCGCATTACGAATGGCTTCCAGCCGGTTGATTAGGCGATGCAAACCGGCCACGCCGACATCGTGGTAGCCGTCCACCTGCATGCCCAGGAAGCGAGCGGCCACCGCCGCCTCCTCTGCCACAGGTAAGTCGGAGGTGCCGGCACAGACCACGGCAATCCGGCCCGCTGCCGGATCGGATTCCACGGGTAATGCGGGCAGGGTGATGATGCGGGCAAGCTTATGGTAGGCGGCCTCCGGGAAACGTGCACAAACCGCTTCCCAGTGACTTCGCTCTGCGCGCGTGGCCATGACAGGTTGGTCCTGGTCACGCATGGCCTGAACCAGTTGACAGACGTGGTCGGGTGTTTTGCCGGCAGCATAAATGATCTCGGGAATGCCACAGCGATCGTTGCGTTGCACGTCCACCTTGGCAAAGCCGAGATCCAGTTCCGGTATCGGCGGCGCGGCGCGGAGTGCTTCATCCACCGACAGATGTCCCGCCGCGACCTGTTCCAAAATCATGCGCCAATCTTGCATCCGACGAGCATACCGCGCCCTGCATCATCTGCAAGCGGTAAGCTTAATGAGTGTGCGAGATTCGACGTATTTGCATCACCCCTTTGTCGCGAGCTTTGTCGTAAACGTTGTCGACTCAGTTTGCCGCAAAGCCTGGTTACGGATGAACCCTGCCTTCGCGAGTGACACTTGTTCATGCGATTGCTCCCTGCTAGACTTCACGTCCGTTGCAGTCAGGTGTCACATGCCATTTACGTTACAAATCATTGCCGTCTTCGCATTGATCGGCTGCGGGTTCTATGCCCGCAAACGCGGGATGATCACTGCGCAAGGGACTACCGACTTGGCCCGGCTGGCAACCGATCTGTTGTATCCAGCCCTGATCTTCACGTCGGTGATTCGTTTGTCGGCCCATGACCTTGCGGCCAACGCGTTGCTGCCGGTGCTGGTGATGGTGATTGCCTTGGTCGGACTGGG
>SKLK01000196.1 GCA_007123265.1 Kiritimatiellia bacterium | reverse complement strand
GGCATGAACGTGCGTGTCATCGCCGTCACCGACGTAGCTTCGCCTGCCCATCGCATAATCATTTCATAGACGATCCCCAACATGCCAATATTGAGTCCGCTCAGCGCCCGATCCTTGCGCCAATGCCAGGCCGGTTCCGGTTCGGGGAAGGGCACGGTAGCGGAGTGTTCAATCAGCAACAAACGACCAAGCCAGGATTCCGTCAGTAGCCGTTTCAGGGTGCGATCGACACCTAGACTCATTGGTGCCGGCACAATCTGGGCAATCAAATCCGGTCGCGCCCGCGCCGCTTCCAGCATCGCCCGGGCCTCGGTCGCATTGCAGGCCATGCGGGCTTCCGTCATCACATGCTTTCCCGCCCGCAGTCCTGCCATGCTGATGGGCGCATGCAGGTAGGGCCAGGTGCCGATCACGATGGCATCGGTATCCGCATCCTCCACCGCCGCCTGCCAGTGTTCGTAGACGCGCGGTATGCCAAATTGCTTGCTTACGCGCTCGCCGGAGGATCGGGTGCGATTGACCACTCCGACAATCTCGACATCCGGCTGCGCTTGCAGCTTTGGGATATGGTGCAGAACCGTATTGGCTCCGGCCCCGATCACTCCGATACGTATCGTTTTTGGCATGCGTCGTTTCTCCTCCTGCGCAGTCGATTGCTTGCATCGCGAACGTGCTTATGTAATCGCGCCCAAGCCGATCAATCAAGGATCAATCCGCACGCTCGACAGATCGACCTTGTCCCCACTCGCGATTCTCTGGCATAAGAGCGGGGTGAGGAGAATTGGGTCATGACGAGTGTTGATGGAATACTACTGAATCTGCCACTGGCGAATTTTATCTACGCCTTTCAAGAAAGCAATATGCCGGGCAAATTGATTGTCCTGCTGCTTTTTATTGGCTCGATATTTGCCTGGACCATCATGGTGACGAAGATTTCTGAATTGAGTCGTGCCCGTCGCATGACCCGGGGATTCCTGTTCCATTTTCGCAAAGAGGTGAATCCGTTGGCGCTCTTTGCGCGTCGGCAAAAGTTTGTCGATAGCCCGCTTTACCGCCTATACGATAGCGGGTGCAAGGCCCTTGGCACCGAACTGGAAACCGTCGGCCACAATCCCGATGATCTGTTTGCGACCGATTATTCCGCCGATGCGCACCGCCTGGATGCGCAACAGCTTGATCGGCTGCGCAGCTCCATGGAACAGAATCTCGCCGATCAATCCTTGATTCTGGAGCGGCGCATGAACGTGTTGGCGACGGCCGCCACTACCGCGCCCTTTCTCGGCCTGCTCGGTACGGTGTGGGGTGTGATGGACGCGTTTACAGGGATGGCGGTGCTTGGCACCGCTACCCTCTCCGCCGTGGCCCCCGGTATCGCCGCGGCCTTGATGACGACGGTGATGGGCCTCTTGGTGGCGTTGCCGTCTGCGATCGGGTATAATGTGTTGTCCGGACAAATCGCGGAGCTGCAGGTGCAAAGCAGCAACTTCGCGAAAGAGTTTATGGACAAGGTCCATCATCAATTTTCCCGTATCGCCTGAGCATGTCACATGTCATTTGGAACGCCCAAAACCACCTTGCGTCCCGTCAGCGAAATCAACATGACGCCGTTGATGGACTTGACCTTTATCTTGTTGATTACCTTCATCATCACCTTCCCCCTGATCGAGCAAGGCATCCCGATGACGTTGCCGACTGCGGATGCAGAGGCGCTGGATGATGACCAGGCCCGGATTATCAGTATCGATGAGGACGGCAGCCTGTATCTCGATGATAACTTGGTGACTATGGACGAATTAACGCGCGACATGGGGGCACTTGGCGCCGTTGATCCGCAGGCGGTGGTATTGGTGCGAGCCGATGAACGGATCGCCTACGGCCGCGTCGTCGAGGTCTTGAAAGTGTTAACCGACGCGCAACTCACGCGCATGGCCCTCGTTACACAACCTGAGCAGCCATGAACGGGGCCGATCAACGGTTCCGACGCTATTTGGGCATGGTCACAGCGATGCATGTGCTGTTGATCGGTGGCGCCTTTTTGGTGGGGGCGATACGCAATTGGTGGCGTCCCGCGCGCCCCATTGATCCGCCTGTTTTTGTGACGCTGCATGCGATGCAGCCGGAAGCGCCGCCTGCGCCTGTCGCAGAGCCCGCACCGGCGCCGGTGGAACCGCCCCCCCCGACCCCGGCACCGACGCCCCGACCGCGGGTGGAGCCCAGCCGGGAACGCGTACGCCGTGATCCGGCGCCGACACCGCAGCCCACACTAACACCGGAACAACTGCGGCAACGCATGGAGCAAGCCGTATCGCCGGCGACGCCGGTAGCCGCGTCGAGTCGTGAACCCGATGAGGTGGCGCGCTACCAGGCCCTCATCTATCAAACCTTCTACCGGGCCTGGGACCAGCCCCGCATTCATCTCCCGGGCGCGCTAGCCGTGGCGCGGATACGGGTACAACGCAACGGCCAAATCTCGCAGCGGGAAGTGATCCGCCGCTCCCGAAACAGCGCCTTCGACGAATCCGTGCAGCAGGCCTTGGATGCCGTTACCCAGTTGCCGCCTTTACCCGCGTCCTTGGCCGGTCGACATCATGATTTTACCCTCGAGTTCGAGTTGACAGGCGCACTGCGCTGAATACAGTAGCCGAGTCAACATTTTCCCGGAACAAGTGTCCAACGTACCATGCGATACCAAGCGATCTATTTTATTACCCTGTTTGGGATGGCCTTTTACAGCATGGTCGACACGGCCAGTGCCCAAATTCGCATTGCCAAACCGGCCGGCGAAAAAATCGGCGTTAGCCTGAACGGCTTGTCGGTCGAGCCGGGCCCGGCGGCCGATCTGTTCATCGCGACCCTGCGCGACAACATCGAACGATCCGGCTGGTTGACGGTCGCGGGCAGCGGGCGGGCCGATGTGGCGGTCAGCGGCTCAGTGAATCAGCGCCGGAACGATGTCCGCGCCGAAATCCGGGCTTTGGGCGTGCATAATCAACAGAACTACCTGCGCCAAGCCTATCGGCACCCTGCCGACGATGTCCGGCGCTTGGCCCATCAAGTAGTTGATGATTTGGTCTATGCCGTGACCGGACACCGCGGTATTGCCACGACCCGGATCATCTTTGTTGGGCAAGAGGGCCGGAACAGGGAATTGTTCATGATGGACGCAGACGGGGGAAATTTCGAGCAATGGACCCGTGATGGCAGCGTCTCGGTGCGCCCGCGCTGGGGGCCGACCCCTGACAAAGTCACGTACACGTCCTACATTAATCACTTTCCCGATGTTTTCTTGATCGATTTACGCAGCGGCAATCGGACAGCGGTGGCGGAGTATAGTGGGTTGAATTCGGGCGGTGTCTTGTCTCCTTCAGGTAATGAAATGGCCGTGATCCTCTCCAAGGACGGGAATCCGGAATTGTACGTCAAAGACTTAAAAAGCGGTCGACTGACCCGGCTCACGCACACCTTGCAGGCCAATGAAGCCAGCCCGTCTTGGTCACCGGATGGTCGGCATATTGTGTATGTGTCCGACCAGGCCGGACCTCCTCACCTCTACATCATTTCCCGGCAAGGTGGCCCGCCGCGACGATTGACCACGCGCGGCAACGAAAACGTGGCGCCCGACTGGGGGCCCAACGGGCTGATTGCATTTGCGAGTCGGGTCGGGCGTCAATATCATCTGGTGGTGATGGATCCCGAAGGCAACGAAGTCTATCGTTTCAGTGATCGGGGTGATGCCTCCTACGAAGATCCCTCATGGGCGCCCAACGGTCGGCACATCGTTTTGGGCCGACGCGAGAACTTCCGTTCACAAATCTATATTATTGACACTTTAGGGGACCCGCCAGTACGTTTAACGCCATCGGAGGGTGAGTGGCTTTCGCCCGCGTGGTCTCCGCATCAACCCTAACAACTTCGCTCAGGTCGCGTACAGGTACAGCTGGAATAGGTGCATACAATGAAAAGAGTCATGTGGATAATGGTCGTTTTGGTCGCAGTCGCGATGGTTACTCAAGTAACCGGTTGTCAGCGACGCAGGGCGTCCGGGGCGGGTGCTGATGGCGTGTCCCCTGTGCGCGGAATGCCGGCGGATCAAGTGTATGGTCAAGGGTTAGGGCCCCGCTTCGGTATGGATGGTCGTCAGGTCGAAGGCCAGTTTCAGGCGGTCTTATTCGGTTTTGACAGCTCACAAATCGTTGATACCGAGCGCGCTAAACTGGAGGATGTGGCCCGGCATATGCGGCGCAACCCCAATGCCCGTCTGATTGTCGAAGGACACTGCGACGAGCGGGGCAGCCGCGAATACAATCTGTCGTTGGGCGAACGCCGCGCCTTGGCCGCCCGCGCCTACCTGATTGGGCTGGGCATTACCGGCGACCGCATTCAAACCCGCAGCTACGGATCTGAGCGTCCTGTTGCATTTGGCCATCATGAAGAGGCCTGGCGCCAAAATCGCCGGGCAGAATTCGTGATCGTCCAGTAGCGCCAATGACGACATGGGCATTCGTTGGGGCGCCCAGCGGTGGCGAGATATTGCTCATTCTCGTCGTCATTCTCCTGCTCTTTGGGACCAAGAATCTGCCACAAATGGCCCGCACCCTGGGGCGCACGTTGGAACAATTCCGGCGCGCGGCCCGCGAAGTTACCGATGAAATCATGCACGG
>SKLK01000195.1 GCA_007123265.1 Kiritimatiellia bacterium | reverse complement strand
GCCGCCGCAGCCGCTTGCTTGATCAAGGTAAGATGGCCTTCGTGCAACGCCCCCATCGTCGGCACCAGCGCGACACGTTCGTCGCGGGCCCGCCAGGCACCGCGCGACACCCGCATCGCCTCGATCTGTTCAATTCGCTCCATACCCGCGCGACCCCGCTAAATATCTTCCCGGATTTCGCAGATGCAGTCGCCGGATTCATCAAAAGCGACATGGCACTGCACCGGTCGGCAACAGGTCTCGCAATCGACCACAAACACCTGATCCTGCCCCGCTGTCACATCCAACTCAATGTCAAATGCTTGACCGCAATAGGGACACAGAACTGATTTAAAATCTTCCATGAGGGTTAGTGTACGCCCCCACCGATAAGAAGAAAAGGAGAAAGCTGTATATGGGGAGGTGCGCATCTGCGATCAGGTTGCGCCGGGCCCAGGCGCCTTCGCTAAAGCTACGGCGACACAGGGAGGGTCGTTCAACACATCGTCCATCATGTGTACGGCCGTGGTGATATTGGCCGCATGGAGCTTGCGAAGAATATGGGCGCGATGGGTCTCAACCGTCTTTTCGCTAATTTCCAATTGCTGTGCCGAGCCCTGAATCGTCAACCCATGCGCCGCACAACGGAGCACATCAATTTCACGCGGCGTTAGCGGACCACGCATGGCCCTTAGCGTGTTCGCGCGTGTCCCCATGTATCGCTTGCCGGCATGCACCTCGCGTATCGCCCGCACCAGCTCTTCGATTCCCGCCTGTTTCAACACAAACCCATGCACCCCGGGGCGGGAAGCCCCAATCAGATAAGGCAACTCATCATGCATCGTCAAAAGCACAACCCGCGGTTGTGGCGCATCCATCGCCTCCAGCCTGTCCACCACACCGAAACCGTTGAGGCGCGGCATGCTAATGTCCAACACCAAGACATCCGGTTGGTACCGGAGCACCGCGACCAACGCGGCTTCCCCGTCTTCCGCTTCTGCAACAATCGCCAACCCGGGGCAATCCGCCAAGAGCCGCACCAACCCTTCGCGAATGATTCGGTGATCATCGGCCACAACCAAACGAATTGTCGACTGCCGCTTCATGCTCTCCCCTGCATACGAGGCCACTGGCGCGATATTTCGAACTTCGTAGAACTGATTCCCTATTTGAATATCAGTATAAAGAGAAAGGACGCGCTTGAAAATCGGGCTTTCCCCGTGGGCGACCTAGTCGCGCATGGATCGCCACCATCACCCGGGGCGACGTCCGCGTCAGACCCATCCGACCCGACCGGTGGGCCTTGACACGGCTCTCGGGGAACACCCGACAGGGTTTTCACTGATTGTATAATTTATCTTTGTTACCCAAAACTATCACCAGCCAGAGCGTCTCTGGAGCGAATGTAACAAGGTAAACATAACGACGAAAGGACGGGTAGCATGATGAAATCCATCACCTATAAAATTCTGCTGACCGGATGTTGCCTGCTAGGGACCCTGGCCCTTCAGGCGGAAGTACCGAGCATGATGAGTTACCAGGGCCTGATCACCAGCGGCGGGGAACCGGTGGACGGGACGGGCTACTTTAAATTCGCGTTGGTAGACACGTTCGGCGCAGTGCGGTGGACGAATGATGACACGGGTATTTTTCCTCCTGCCGAACCGACGGCATCCGTAGAAGTCCCTGTCGAGAATGGCCTGTTCACCGTGCTCCTCGGTGACGGCATGCTCGCGAACATGCAGGATTTGGGTGGTCATATCTTTGCGGATAACACACCGCTATCGCTGCGGATTTGGTTCAGTGAGGACAACGTTACGTTTGAGCAACTGGCACCGGATCAACCCATTGCCGCGGCGGGTTATGCCATGCAGGCGCAACACGTACCTCTCAACTCCATAGGCTCAGGACAATTGGTGGCCAACGCGGTGACGGCAGCTCAGCTTGCGCCCAATGCCGTGCTCAGCGATAAACTGGCACCGGCCAGTGTTATCGGGACGAAGATCGCCAACGGCACCATCACCAGCAATAAGCTGGATTGGACCACGATGCCGTCACCAACGCCCCGCAGCTATGCGGACAGCGGCGCATTTTCGACCATCCCACAAGCCTCGGGCGCTGATGCAGTGGCGATTGGCGATGGAGCGGTAGCGAACGGTGCCGGTGCCGTGGTGGGTGGCGGCATTCAAAACCAGGCCCTGCAGGAATGGGCCACGGTCGGCGGCGGCTATCAAAACGTGGCCTCGGGGCAGCGTGCCACCATTGGCGGCGGCCTTCAAAATCAGGTATCGGGCTTCAGCGGCACGGTCGGTGGCGGGGGAGGAAATCGCGCGGCCTTTGACTATGCCACTGTGGCTGGTGGCCTGTCCAACAGGGCTACAAATCATTATGCCTTTGTCGGCGGCGGGGAAGCCAATCAGGCAACGGGGCCACATGCGGTGGTCGGCGGCGGGTCGGGAAACCGGGCCACCGATGAAGAAGCAACGGTCGCAGGCGGCGCCGATAACCGGGCGACCGGTCGCCAAGCAACGATCGCAGGCGGCGCCGATAATATCGCCAGCGGTATAGGCACCGTGATTGGCGGCGGAACCGGAAACCGGGCCACCAATCATTTTGCCCTTGTAGCCGGTGGCTCAGAAAACATCGCCGCAAACCTTTCAAGTACGGTCGGAGGCGGCAGTCGCAATCTCGCGGAAGGTGCGTGGTCTACGGTGAGTGGGGGCGATAACAATATCGCCCGCGCAAACGATTCCGTGGTGGTCGGTGGCTGGAACAATCTGGCCGCTGGCTACGCCTCAGCAATCGGCGGCGGCCATTTTAACCAAGCATCAAATGATTTCGCCACCGTGGCCGGCGGCTCGCGCAATCGGGCGACGCAGACGAATACGTTCATTGGTGGTGGCCGATTCAACCGGGCGGTGGAAGTGGACGCCGTGGTGGTCGGTGGCTTTACCAATACCGCCTCGGGTCTCGGCGCAGCCGTGGTCGGCGGCAGCCGTAACGTGGCCGCCGGCGGGGAGGCCTTTATCGGGGGCGGCGCCTGGAACCGGGCCGAATCCGCGCATGCGGTCGTTGGTGGCGGCTGGACCAACCGCGCGGCCGGTGCCCGCTCGGTGGTCGCAGGGGGACGCAACAATAGCGCCGTGGGCAACCAAGCCGCAATCGGTGGAGGGGAACGCAACCAAGCCAACGGTCATTTTACCACTGTCGGCGGCGGTTCGAACAACCTGGCCAGCGCGATCTTCAGTACGGTCGGGGGCGGTGCATTTAACAAAGCCTCCGCCAGTGGAGCGGTCGTCAGCGGTGGTTATTTCAATGAGGCCGGGGGCGTTAACGCCGTCGTCGCAGGCGGCAATATCAACCGCGCCATGGGCGACTTATCGACAATTGCCGGTGGCATGGATAACTATGCCGCCAAGCAAGCCTTCGCCGCCGGGACCTCGGCTCGTGCGAATCATCAGGGCAGCTTTGTCTGGGCCGATGCATCGTTCGACGGGGCACTGCTCAACGAGGTCGAATCCGCCGCAGCTAATTCGGTTACCTTCCGCGCATCGGGCGGCTATCGGCTCTTTTCCGATGCCGACCAGTCGCTGGGTGCCCGCCTAAATGCAAATGCCACCTCCTGGTCGGCGATCTCGGACCGGGAAGCCAAGCAGAACTTCGAAGAGATTGACACGCGGGCGGTTCTGCAAGGCGTGGCCAATCTATCACTGACGGCATGGACCTATAAGGCCGATCCGGATCAGCGACGTTATATCGGGCCCGTCGCCCAGGACTTCCACGCCACGTTCGGGCTAGGCGACGACATGACCATTAACACGCTCGATACCGACGGCGTTGCACTGGCAGCCATTCAGGCGCTGTACGAGGAGAATCAGGAGTTGAAGGCGCGGTTGGAACGACTGGAGGCCTTATTGGGTGCGCACATGCAGTAATACCAGGCATTAAAGCGGCCACTACGGATGAGAACACGGATACACACCGGGAAGAAGCGAGGCGGCATCGCTGTCCGATCTGTGTAATCCGTGTAATCCGTGGGGCCAAAAGAGTGAAGGAGAAAGTGATGAACAAGCATAAATGGATTCTGATCGGAATGACCCTACTCGTGACGCCGGGGCTGCACGCGCAATATGTAATTCCCTGGTACACGATGGATTCCGGCGGCGGGACCAGCAGCGGCGGTGCGTATGAACTGAGCGGGACCATTGGTCAATCGGATGTCGGCAAATCCGCTGGCGGCGACTATGAACTTGTCGCCGGATTCTGGGCGTTTGCCTTCGTGGTTCAAGGCGACGCCGGCCCCAAGCTGAAGATTCGCTATCTTTCACCCACCGAGGCGCTGATCTACTGGGATGCCGATGCGCCCCCCGCCATCCTGCAGCGTAGCACCGACCTTGCGGATGCCGCGGGCTGGACGGATGACCCCGGTACACCGGTGTTCGAGGATGGTGAATATCGTCTGATTGTAACGCCGCTGGATGGCATTCGATTCTACCGATTACGGATGGATTAAACGACCGGGGCGGCGCCGATGCGCCGCCCCCACCCATTTTGCCGTGAAAAGGCACGGACCCGAGGGGGGTACAGGCCCCGACACGAAAGGCTGAGTCAACGGAACAAGGAGAGCGCGCAATGAAAACGAATACACTGAGGTACCTCGCCGCTGTTACACTGACGATCAGCTGTGGTCTCACCCTCACACAGGCCTCCGTGCCTT
>SKLK01000217.1 GCA_007123265.1 Kiritimatiellia bacterium | reverse complement strand
TGCCGACCGACAATGCGTTCGACGGCAACCGGATTGAGTTGCACCTGTTCCTGCGCACCAGATCCACGCACCCGGCAACGTATACCTACATCAGCGATGACGGCGTCAGCTTCGACTATCAAAAGGGCAAACGCAGCCGTTTGCAGGTGCGCGCAACCGTTGGACCGGACGGGGATCTGGCGATCGACACGACGATGATCGCGAAGGGGTATGGCGCCATCGAAGCCAGCTTCATCGTCTACGACGACTTTAAGCAGGTACGCCTGAACGGGGCATTGACCAAACCCAAACGACATAGCTGGACGTTCGGTGGCAAAACGCAGAAGGCGTGGCGGATACGCTAAGTTAAGTCGTCGATCTTGGTCGCCATCGACACGACCGCCTGAAGGGCATATTGATTTATTCTTAATCGTCTAACGAATCCCAATCTCCTCGCTCCCCCCACTCGTGCTCGCCCACTCGTAATCGTAATCCTACTCGTACTCGACCGCGCCCAACGTGCGCGGCTACAGCAAAGATCCACATCGAGCAAAGGGTCGCGTCTCGACATTCTACAATTAAGCAGGGGGCCGGGGTCGGACTACAGCCTATTCCTGATGACGGCGTAGAGGCAGTCGAGCAAAGGGTCGCGTCTCGACATTCTACAATTAAGCAGGGGGCCGGGGTCGGACTACAGCCTATTCCTGATGACGGCGTAGAGGCAGGGCGTGACGAAAAGGGTTAGCAGCATCGACACGCCAGTCCTCCGACCACGGCCAATGCGAGCGGGCTCATAATTTCCGCGCCTTCGCCCATGCCAATGGCCAGCGGGGTCATGCCGAACACGGTGGTGAGCGTGGTCATTAGAATCGGACGCAGGCGCAGCGCTACGGGCGGGCTGTGTCCTATGTATCGCATGGAAGAGCCACCGTGGTGCTGACGAAGAGCGCTCAACCGCCTTGAGCTTGGGGCACCATGAAAGCACCCAAACAGAGACGATGCCCCCATCGGGGAATGTATTACATATTACAACTGTACATTTCTCGTTGACCACCTGTCGGTAGCACTTCAAACTAGCTGTTGGTGAAGCTGGTGTGAAATGAACGTCTTCATTCATGCATTGGGCGATAACCTTCCGAGCGCGGATCCGCGCATTCCGGGCAGGCTTTCTGAACCCTGTCATTGGTCCACCGATAGAAGCGCGGGTCCCGCGATTGTACATCCATCATCAAAAGGAGTTCGCTATGCAGGCGACCATTATGAATCGGTCTAGCAACCGGATTGCCCTCCTATCGGCATTGGGATTGGCTTGGGCAACAGGCGTTTTTGCTCAGGACGTGGTCATTCAGTCGTTTGAGCATCCCGGCGCCATCACGTTCACCGAAATGCCGGAGGCCACCTCGTATACAGTGGAATGGGCGCCCGCGCCTGGCGGTCCCTGGACTAGCTCGTGGGAGAATCTGCGGCACATCCTTCCTACCGGACAAGGAGCCATGACGGCCACCGTTGCCATGTGCTATCGCGTCATTGCACACGGGACATCCGGCGGCGTCGCACCGGTCGGCATGGTGCATATACCGGCAGGCTCCTTCTGGATGGGAGACACCCTTGGTGATACGGGGCAGGAAGGCGAGGAATTACCCGTGCATCAAGTCACCTTCACCCAGGCGATGTATATGGATGAAACATTGGTCTACTCGAATCAATGGGCCATCGTCATGAACTGGAGCCTGGGAAACGGTTTCTCGTACACGCGGGCGACACCGGCCAAAGCGAAGACTGCCCTGCACCCGGTGCATACCGTTCATTGGCGGGATGCGATTATCTGATGTAACGCGCGAAGCGCGATGGAGGGTTTGACGCCCTGCTACTCCGTCGGCGGTGTAATCATTACCAATGGCACCTTTGAGATCGAGGACGTGGCGTGCAATTGGAGCGCCTCAGGGTATCGACTGCCCACCGAAGCGGAATGGGAATACGCTGCTCGTGGCGGTTCCGAGAGCAACCGCTTTCCCTGGGCCCATACGCAGACCATCAGTCACAGCCTGGCTAACTATCGCGCCTACAGCGCACAACCCTACGATGTGAATCCGGCATACGGCGAAACCTACAACGGCATTTATCATCCGACACACAGCGCAGATGGCGTTCAACCATATACAAGCCCTGTGAAGTTCTTTTCGCCGAACGGCTATGGCCTATACGATATGAGCGGCAATCTATGGCACTATTGCTGGGATTGGTTTGATGCGGGCTATTATGCGGTCTCCCCAGCGCAAAACCCGACCGGGCCAGCCACGGGCACAGCGCGTGTGATTCGCGGCGGTGCCTGGATGCAAGCCGCTAACCACTGTCGCGTTTCGAATCGCGGTAACACCTCCGGATGGGGTTCGAGCAGCATGGGCTTTCGCACGGTGCGGCGGGCAAACTAAGCCCACGCGTGGTCAGAAATCTTATTCCCACTAGCTGGCCAACTCGCCACGGCGCGGCCTATTTCCTACCAAATCGGCCGGGGCCGCTCGGTGTCGGGCGGGCGTAAATTCATCTCCACGCGATCGGCGCTATGCCAGGTTCCAGCCGGGAATTGAATGGTTCGCCTGGTCACGTCCGGCTCAAGGACAGGCGTCACCAACATGTCCGGCCCCAGCATGTATACCTACATCAGCGATGACGGTGTCAGCTTCGACTATCAAAAGGGCAAACGCAGCCGTTTGCAGGTGCGCGCAACCGTTGGACCGGACAGGGAGCTGGCGATCGACACGACGAAAGGGACCATACCAGGAGAGAATACGTTCCCTCCTCACTCACGGCAAAGTCGGCCACTATTCGTGCATGCCAATAATCACTCATTTGACAGGAACGAGTCTGTCCGCGTGTCATTTTGGGAAATTTTCTGAATCGAAAAGCAATTTTCGGGTATAGTGGCGTATACTGATGGGTCTATAGGGAGTTTTTGTTGTCTTTGACTAATAATCTGAACTGGAAGATACGTTTGCTTGGCGCTGTTTCAGTGATGGCGCTGGTTCTAGTTTGGATTGTTCTACGACCGCCCGTCGATCACCCTGATGATACCGCTCTGATCGTGAGCAGTCAGGTGGAACCCACTTCCCCACCCCCTGTATCCGTCTCCGCGACACCATCTGGACTCCCAGCGGCCCCTGCCCTACCGATGGCCGAATCGGTTGCGCCTGAACCCGATCACGCACCGCGGGCGGATGATCCGGTGCCCCCGGTGACGCAATCGAGCGCAACCGACGCCCCTCCAGACGAGGTGATTGTCAACGCGGACACCGAACCAGCCAACCGGGACCGCCCCCGCCCTGCAGTAACCGCCCGCGAGCCTGCCGAATTCGAGCGGCGCCCCGCTCGGGCGGGACGATTGGCAGATCCCGAATATCGCGCCCAACGCGTGGCGGAATTACAGCAGCAAGAAGAGGAGGCCTTGGCTCGCGCCCGGGCATGGGCCGAGCGGACCGGCGAACCGATGCGCATCGAAACCAATGACACGGTGATGGTGCTGATTGATTACACTGACGAAACCGGACCGATCTACCGCAGCACCCTGAATGTCCAGGCGGCGATATCCACGGCGGCGGATCAGTTGCGGATCGCCCCGTACGAGTTGACCGGACAAGGGATACTTGGCGGGATTTGGGACGGTGGCGATGTCCGCGCCACCCATGCAGAGTTTCAAACCAACCGGGTCAGCAATCAAAATGCGGCCGGCAACAACAATCATGCCACGCATGTGGCAGGCACGATGATTGCGCGCGGCGCCAATGCCAACGCACTGGGCATGGCACCCGCAGCCAGCTTGCTGGCGTATGATTTCTTTAACGACCTGTCCGAGATGACGTTTCGGGCGATGGCTAGTCCGGGCGAACCCGATACGATTCAAATTTCGAATCATTCCTATGGCTATGCGGCAGGCTGGGCGCACCAGTTCACCCCCAGACGGTGGTACGGGACGTGGTCCCCGGGTGTGCGCGAATCCGACCATTTCGGCCGCTACTCAATCGCTGATCACGATCGCGATGCGCTGCTGTACGAAGCGCCCTATTACTTGCCATTTATCGCCGCCGGCAACGATCGCAATGACGTGCCTCCAACGTCAGGGACGAATTTTCAATATTTGCAGGGGGGCACCTGGCAAACCAAACCATATGATCCCGACACGGATCCGTATCCCGACGGATGGAAGGAAGGGGGATACAACACGATCCCCTATGGCAACGGGCTCAAAAATGCGTTAGTGGTTGGCGCGGTGAACGACGCGGTAAGCGAGGGCGAGCGCGATATCGGCAGCGCAACCATGTCGAATTTTAGTTCCTGGGGTCCAACGGATGACGGCCGCATCAAACCGGACCTGGTGGCCAACGGCGTGGGCCTTTACTCGGCAAGCAGTTCTGGGAACAATTCCTATACCACTATGAGCGGCACGAGTATGGCGACGCCGAATGCCTCCGGGTCCGCCCTCTTGTTGCTGGAGCTGCAGCAGCAATTGTTCCCCGGCACCTACTTGACAGCCAGCGCGATCAAGGGCCTGCTTTTGCACACGGCCGACTCACTTGACGATCCCGGTCCCGATTACCGGCATGGATGGGGACTCATGAACGCACAAGCAGCGGCCGATCAGTTACTGGCCCACGCGGAACATCCCGAGGCGGGTTTTCTGATCGAGGACAGCATCGACCACACGAACGATGTGCGCACCTACACCATTCA
>SKLK01000004.1 GCA_007123265.1 Kiritimatiellia bacterium | reverse complement strand
TGCTGCAAGGCGTCGGCGAGTGTTTGCCGGGCCAAGTGCCGTTGCCCTAAAGTATGATACACTTCAACCAGGTTGAGGGCGATCTGGGCTTGTGTCAGGGCATCGTCTTGCATGGCCCGGGCCCGTGCCCGCTGCAATACCGGAACCGCTTGCCGATGCTTTCCTTGATAATGCAAGGCTTGGCCCAGCGTATTCAATAGGCGGGGGTTGTCCGGTTGCAGGACGGTGGCTCGCCGCGCCCACTCCACGGCCTCGTCCAATAACACCTGTGCCGTTGCCAGTCGGTCATCGGCGTTGGTGACATCCTCGCGCGCAGCGAGCTGGGCCGCCAACCCTTGCTGAGTCAGGGTATAGGCCAGATTGTTCATGGCCCGCGCCTGTAGGCCGTCCAGTGTCAGCGCGGCCCGGTACAAGGGCTCGGCGAGGGTGTACTGGCCACGGTGTAAATGGCTGTCGGCCAACTCCACATAGTAGATGGCCTCGTCCGATGCCGCGACCAGCGCAGCTTCAAAATCGTCGGCTGCCCGTTCATAGTCGTGGAGGGCCATCCAATAACGGCCACGCGATCGGTGCTGAGCCGGGGTTAAATCCCATTCAGCCGCCTGCGGCGGCACGATCACGACCCAGCGCCACCCGGCATTGGACCACTGGCGCTCAAGCTGCGCCGTCGACCAAATGGCCGGGCCGGTTGGTTCATACATCCACCAGCGCTTGCCCGCCAGATCGCGCCCGATGACCAGTACGGGGCGCAGGTCGCGGCGGCTCCAGGGCGACGATTGCACAAATAGCCAAACGGGAATGGCCTGATCCAGTCGCTCGGCCAGCGTCGCCAGTCGGCCCTCTCCCCAGTACGCCCATAAGCCCACCTCTCGCAAGGCCGCCTCCCAATCGGCATCGGCCCCGGTCACGTCGCGCCCCCAATCAACCGCTGCGCGTCGCAACCACCGCCTGCCTGTGTCATCGGTCCAGTACGCGTTCAGCATGGATAACATAGCGGGATACGGATCGTCCGGTTCCGCGGCGAGGAAAGGCACGTTGAGCAGGACGTCTGCGGCGGTCCAGTCGGTGGGGTACCCCGGTTGCTCCGAGCGACGACCCGGCGAAGCGCAGCCGGTCAGGAAGAGCAGCAGCAGCCAAATTCCGGAGCCGACTCGCCATCCCTTCGCAAAGGGGTGCATCACCGGCTCAGTTGGTCCTCCACCACCAGAACACCGGGTACGCTAACGGCAATCGTGCGCACACGGTGTCGCGTCATGTCATCGGGGACGGTGCCGCGCAGCATCACGACGCCTTCCTGCACCGAAACGCTAATGGCTTGGCGAGCCGTCAGATGATCCCGTTGCAGGCGATCCATGATCTCAAGCCGAATTTCCATGTCGCGCGGGTCCGTGCCGGCGCGACGATTCAAGCTGTCGGTCAGGGCGGAACATCCTGTCCCCATCAAGCCCACCAAGACACACAATCCAAACAGCCATTGTTTCATACCGTTCTCCCGTCCATGAGGCTCCCGTACTACGCTGAACCAGCGTCAAAGTCAATCACCCGCGCCGTCAAACTCGTAGCGCAAGGCCGCCATGGCCATCAGCGCCGCAGTCTCCGCGCGCAACGTCAGCGTGCCCAGGCTGACCGGTATCGCGCCGACCGCTCGTGCGGCCTCGCGTTCCGGTGGCGAGAAATCGCCCTCCGGTCCGACCACTACTGCCACGTGTGCTGGCGGTGTAGGCTGTGCGCGCAGTGCGGTTTTGAATGGCTGGGTGTCGTCTGTCAGGCTGCACAGGTAGACCGTGTCCGGCCGCTCCGGTGCCTGCAGCCAATCGGTCAGCTTTTGTACCGGGGCAACGGTGGGCAACCAATTGGCGCCGCACTGTTCGGCGGCTGAAATCAAGGTTTTTTGCCAGCGCTCCGGTCGCTCGCGCGTCCGCACCACGCAATGCTCCGTCAGCACCGGCTGCAGATGCTGCATGCCCAACTCGGTCGCTTTGCGCACGACCCAATCCATCGGTTGCGGCCGTATTAGGGCTTGGACCAAAGTGATCCGGGGCACCGGTCGCTGCTCCTGGCGTTGCGCACGGATCGCGACCGTGACCGAATGCTTGGTGATCTGGGCAATTGCTGCTGTGGCGATGCGCCCGGTGCCGTTGAACAATTCGAGTGCGTCCCCGGTGCTCATGCGCAAGACCCGGGCCAAATGATGCGCCGCCGGACCGTCGATTGTGAGCGATGCAGGGTACTCCGTCTCCATCGGCACATAGCAACGTGTGCTCATGCGTGTCTCGCTAAGGCTTCTGTGTCAGGGTGTCGCGGCGGCGATAGAATTCTTTCGCCCGCTGTTGCATACGTTCGGATTCCGGATGATTGCTGTCGCTCAGCAGTCGTGCGTATTCTTCCAGGGCCTTGCGTTGTTTACTACCGAGTCGTTCCGGCGTTTCCACTTTGGCGACACAGTGTTGGTCGCCGTTGCCAAAGGTGCCGGGCCCTTTCAGGCCGCGTCCGCGCATCCGAAAGACCTTGCCACTTTCGGTGCCGGGCGGAATCTTGAGCTTGGCGTGGCCATGAATGGTCGGCACCTCCAGTTCGCCGCCCAGCGCTGCGACAGGGTAGGGGATGGGCAGTTCGATGAAGATGTCTTCGTCGCGTCGCTTGAAGAGCTCATGCTCGCGCACATGCAGGACCACGTAAAGATCACCGGCGGGGCCGCCCCGCACCCCGCTTTCGCCTTTCCCGGCCACCCGCAATCGGGAGCCGGTCTCCACGCCGGCGGGGATCTTCAGGGTGATGGTCCGTCGCGCCTTGCTACGTCCGGCACCGCGACATTCACGGCAGGGATTGCTCATGATCTTGCCGCTACCCCCACATTGGTTGCAGGGCTGACGAATATGAAAGAACCCGTTCGACGAGATGGTTTCGCCGGTGCCTTTGCAACGTGGGCAACTTTCGGGTTTGGCCCCGTCTGCCGCGCCGCTGCCACGGCATTTTTTGCATTCATCCATGACATTGAAGGTTAGGTCACGCTGCGAGCCAAACACGGCCTCCTCAAAATCGACTTCCAAGTCGAAGCGCAGGTCATTGCCCCGGTTGGGGGCGCTTCGCTCACTGCGTCCGCCGCCAAAAAAATCGTCGAAGATGCTGCCTCCTCGCCCGCCGCCACCGCCGCCGAACGCGCCCATGAAGGTGCGTAGCGCTTCTTCCAGATCGATACCCTGGAAGCCGCCACCACTGAATCCCCCGCTGCCGGGGGCAAAGGCCTGGTGACCAAATTGGTCATATTTCTGCCGCTTTTGCGGGTCCCTTAGAATCTCATACGCCTCGGTGGCTTCTTTGAAGCGTTCCTCCGCCTCTACATTGCCGGGATTCTTGTCCGGGTGGTATTTGACGGCCAGTTTACGATAGGCCTTCTTAATCTCGTCATCGCCGGCGCCTTTGCTGATGCCGAGGACTTCGTAGTAATCTCGTTTCTGCGTCGGCATTATTGAGTGGCCTCCTCTTGCGTGGGTTCAGCGGGGGCGGTGCCGTCCTCCGGTTCGGCCGGTCCGCTGGAAACGACCACTTGGGCCGCGCGCAATAGTTTGTCGTTCAATTGATAGCCGCGCCGCGTCTCGGCGATCACGGTTCCGGCCGGATGCTCGGCAGACGGGACATGTGTTACGGCTTCGTGTTGGTTCGGGTCAAACGGCTGGCCCTCTGCCGAAATAGCTTTGACCTGATGCTTGGCCAGCGCGGCAATGAACTGGTTGTAGATCATCGTGAACCCGTCCAGCACGGTTTCGTCGGTGCCTTGGGTCCGGGCGGTCTTCATGCCCAGCTCGTAATGATCCAGTACCGGCAACAGCTCCAGCAACAGGGACTCGTTGGCCTTGTGCTGCCATTCAACCTTCTCGCGCAACGTGCGTCGGCGATAATTGTCAAAGTCCGCTTGCAGTCGCATTAACCGATGCTCGATCGCCTCATCCTCTTTGACGGGCGCGGGTTCAGGCGTCGCTGTTTCCTGATTGGATTCGACTTCCGGTTCCAGGGTGGTGGCTTCCGCCGCGTCGGCAACCGGGTTGTCGGCTGGCGTTTCGTGCGATTGTTTTTTTTGTTTAGATGCTTTCGTCATGTAAACAGACCTTCTCTGTATCGGGTATTCCTGGCGGGACCGGCGGGGCCATGGAGACGGTGCCGGTTAATGAATATGTTTGACCAACTTGAGGCAATTCCCTTTCGGGGTGCCGCGTTGGTACGCTACATCGTCAACGAACTTTCGAATGATGAACATGCCTAAGCCACGTTCCTGGCCGCGATCCATATATTCCTCGGGATCGACGCTCTCATGTTCTTCGAAATCGAAACCTTGCCCATGATCGTACATTTCGACCACGACCTGATCTTTTCGTTGAAAGAGATTCACATGGATGCCCGCATCTCCCTTGATGGAGGCGTCTTTGGAGCGTCCGTAGCTGTGTTCAATGATATTCGCGCAGGCCTCGTCCACGGCCATTTCCAGTTGCGCGGCGTCGAATTCGGATAGCCCGGCGCGCGCGCATGTGTCCATTACGGATTGGCGCAAAACACGAAGATAGCCGTACTGCGACGGGATGTGCAGCGTCACAAATCCATGGATATCGGGGTGTTGGGCAGCGGCATTCATGTCGTTCATCCAGCTTCAAAGCGGGCCACGGCCTCATCGACCGAGCTGTGAATTTCGAGAATTTTGTGGAAACCAAGGAGTTCGACAATATTGTAAATTTTGGGGGAAAGTTTGACTAGTTTCATGTCGCCTTGCTGTTCCCGGGCGCGGCGGGCAAAGCCGATCAACGCGCCCAGTGCGGCACTGCTGATGTAATCCAGTCCTTTGCAGTCAAGGACGACCCGGTGCCGCTGATTTTCGCGCAGCTCGGTTAACACGGACTCGAGTCGGGGAAAGGAATAGGAGTCAAGCGCCCCGTCGAGGCGGACGATGTCCATTTGTTCTCTTTCTTCTCGTTTAATCGTGCATTCACGCATACGGCATGACTCCTCATCTACTAATCAGGTTCTATACTACGTTAAAATCCGCAAGGCAAGCAAGGTCATATCATCATATTGCTCGGTCCCGCCCACAAACCGCATCATGCGCTGTTGGGTGGAGTTGAGCACGGCGTTGGCGCCGTCCGGCGCGGCGGCGTGTACGGCCTCCAGGAATCGCTCCACCCCCCATTCCTCGCGCTCTGCGTTCATGGCCTCGGTGACGCCGTCGGTGTAAGCGACGACCACGTCGCCGGGACGAAGCGTGACCCGCGTCTCGCTCAGCGTTGATTCAAAGGCGTCCTTGTCGGCAATACCGAGGGCGATGCCGCGCGAGTCGATAATCGTGAAGGTATCCTCGCTAGCCTGGCACCAAGCGGGGCGCTCGTGGCCGGCCCGCGCCACGGCCAGTTCGTGGGTATGAATATTGAGGACCATATACAGCATACTGACGAACATGTCCTCGGCAATGTCCTCAAACATGATCCGGTTGACCCCTTTAAGCACGGCGGCGGGGCTCAGGTTGTTGCTGGCCTGCGCCCGCAAGACGCTGCGACTGATTGACATCATGATCGCGCCGACAATGCCCTTGCCGGAGACATCCGCGATGGCAATGCCGAGGTGGTCGTCGTCGATCATGATAAAGTCATAATAATCCCCGCCCACCTCTTGGGCTGGATGGTTGTAGGCGGCCAGCTCAATGCCGGGCAGGCGGGGGATCGCGCGCGGGAGCAGCGCGGTTTGAATCTGCCGGGCCACGGTCAGGTCGTGATCCATCCGTTGCTTTTCGTTGATGGTATCGCGCAGACCGGCGTAATGAATGGATATGGAGGCTTGATCGGCGAGGGCTTGCAACAGGCTGAGGTCGGTGGCGCTGAAGGGATGCGCGTCCACCGGGTTCACGACCACCACGACGCCGAGGATCTTTTGCAAAAAGCGCATGGGCACCAGCAGAATCGACCGAATATGGAGGAAGTCGAGCTCGTACTGCGGTACGCGCGGGTCCCGTTCCGCATCCTCGATCAAGATCGGATTGCCGAAGTCGGCCGTTTCGCCAATCAGCCCCTCGCCGCGCGCGATCCGCTGCGCGCGCACCAATTGCTCGATCGCTTGGGATTTGCTGACGGCCTTGCTCAGTGTGCCTTCCACTTGGCCTTGCAGCGGCGGAAAGATACCGGACACGGCCCGCGCCCGGAAGGCCTCGTCGTTCTTGTCGTACAAGTAGACTGCCCCGGCGCCGGCGCGGGTGGTGCGTGTGGCATAAAAGAGGACACGGTCCAGCATGCGGCCGAGATCGATTTCCTCCGTATGGGCAAATACATCGGCGACATCATGAATAAAACCGAAAATCACTTCCTTCTGATGGATCAACTCGTCCCGTTCATGGCGCAAGCGACGGATCACGCCGATGGCAAAGAAGAGGCCCACCGAAAACAAAGCCAAGACGATAAAGAGAAAACTTGCCAGAAATGCACCGATATTGAGCTCGGCGATCATCAACGTCAGGAATCCTGAGGGGGGCTGGCTTTCCTGATGTCCTCACGCAGAAAAGTCAATACGTCACGGAAACGCGGCAGATTTTCCGGTGAGACTTGGACCAGGTTCTCGTGGGCTTCGAGCATCATCTCCGCCGTTTCTTGCCGGGTGCTTGCGTCATGCTGAAGGTGCTGCATGGAATCGTCCTGATTGAGCATCGGCGCGAATTCCTCGGGCAACGCACCTTGCATCGCTGTCTGCACCAATTGATCCAACCCCAGCGTCGCCAAAAGCCCACGCGTGCGCGACGAGAGATTCACCATGTGTACCACGCCACTCCGGTCCTTCTTCAGTCGAAAGGCCAGCCCGGCAATCACGCCCATGAACGTGCTGTCCATGCCTACGCAATCCTCTGCATCGATAACGATTGCGCGGACGCCCTGCTCAATCGCTTGCAGGCCAAACTGTTTCAGCGCCTTGCTGATTTTGAACGATCCGCGATCGTTCAGACGCACGTAAGCGACTTGCTCGTGTACCGCAACTGACAACTGTTCACTCGTTTTTTCCTTATCCGCCATAGCGCACCCATCACGGGTAAAACTAACATCCCAAATTTAATAGTGAAACGTATCACCCCGCCAAAAGCGTGTCAACAATGGGAGCGACTAGGCAGCGGCGACGAATCGCCGCTGCGGTTTCAGGTTTTCGGGTTTTCAGGTGGTCGATTTAATAAAGCTGTGTCAGGGCGACGAGATTGCGGCGACCTATCCGGTATGAAAAGATACAGCTATGCAGCCTTGGGGGTAGGTGTGGCCACTGTTCTGGCGGTGCTCACAGCTTATGGAGAAATGAAGCGAATGATTATTTTTGATTTTCATGCCGATGCGGATATGAGTCTTTGGGAAATCGAGAACGACGTCGTCATGGGTGGGCGTTCAGAGAGTCGTTTGACGCTTTCCGATAAGGGCAGCGCGTTGTTTTCCGGGACAGTATCCCTCGAGAACAACGGTGGCTTTGCCTCTATGCAGTATCATTTCCCTGCTGTCGAAATAGCGGGACACACAACAGCACACATTCAGTTGCGCGGTGATGGCAAACGCTATCTTCTGCTTGTCGAGGCGGTGGAGAACGCTCGCCACTATTACATGGCGGAGTTTGACACATCAGGCGAATGGGAAACCGTGGTCATCCCCCTACATGAGATGGTGCCCATGTGGCGTGGTGATCGGTTGGATTTGCCCAGTTTTTCGGCACATACCTTGGCCCAAGTGCGTATCATGATTGCCAATCAGAAGCGGGAATCCTTTGCATTAGCCATAGACTCGATTTGGCTGGAATGAGGTGGTCAACCCGAACCTTTGAAATCCTTGGCACGGGCACGTTGGGGATACCCGTTTAAATATTAAATAGTTTGTTTTTACGCCATTTCCATCGGAGGATAAGGGGAGGGTAAGGGTCAGTCCGGTGGAGGGTAAGGGTCAGTCCGCACATATGAACATTGCGGGCGGGAACCGGCCTCAGATTTAGGTGCTCCCGGATTCGGACCACAGGTTTATGTTCACCCTCAACATGTGCCATTGGAAAACAGGACTGTTCTGACTCCTTACAACCTCTTTTAGGGATCGGAAACGCGTTGGGGGGGGAAGGGGGGAGTGGTCAGCTACTGTATATTGCTCCTTAATCAAGGATATATATAGTAATACGCATGCAGCCTGCCGAGCTGGGGCTCGGCGTTCCCGGCTTGTGAATCGTAATGTTTGGATGCAGTTATGGGGTTCACTGCCCAGGCATGATTATTTGCCTATATGCCCCAGCCGATGGGGATGCCGTTAAAATATTAGATAAAACGTTTCCTCATCCTTTTGAGGGCTGTGCTCATCTTTCTGCTTGATCCGGTCGATCCCAATACCTTGCCTTTTCCGGAAAGATCCAGCGCACGCCACCACGCGGGTCGGGTTGGTCGTCCGGGTAGCGCGGGATGATGTGAATATGGGCGTGGTGAATGGTTTGGCCGGCGGCGAGGCCGTCGTTTAGGCCGATGTTGAAGCCGGCGGGCTGGTGGCGGGCGTGCAGAAGTTTCCGCACGATGCCGACGGTCTGCCACAATGCGCCCTGTGTTTCGGAGGGGAGATCGTAGAGGGAGGCGGTGACGGTCTTGGCAATGACCAGCGCGTGACCGGGTGAAACAGGGTAGCGGTCGTAAAAGGCGATGGTGTCGCCATCCTCGTAGATAATCCGGTCCGGCTCGAGCGGGGCAAAGGGGGAATCGGACGATAGACTGGGCCAGGTCATGCGCGGATCCTATCTATAGCGTTTGCTCGCTTCATTCGCCGATTCAAGAAATCACGAGGAAATCAATACGTGAGCGATAAGATGCGGCCTTTGGTGAATGAGAAAAACTGTTTGCGATCGGCAAGTTGAATCCCCTCCGCCAAATCGGCCGGCGTCTTGCCAGCGGCCTGAAGGCAACCGGGACAAGCCATGAGAATGACGCCCTTTTCTTTCAGGGCGGCTAATTGCTCGTGTAACGAGCGAAAGTGGGCATAGGACACGTCCGGCGCATCTTGCACGACTGCGTCGATACCTTCGATATCGAAGTAGATGAGGACATCGTGGTCAGCCGCCATCATCCGCGCCATGTTTAACGCCATAAGCAGTCGATGCGGCGAATCGATCCCGTGACTAATATGAATGAATGCGCCATCGTGTATGGATTCATCCGCTTGCGTATCTGCTGCGCCAAATGTGAATGCCAAGCTGAGGAGAAACGTTGCCAAGAGTCGATTCATGTTCGGTCCTTTCTTTCCGCCGTTTGTAAGGCTGTTTGAGTGGGCCAAGACTAGCAGGTTGAGCGCGGAACGGCAAGCAGGTGCAAGCCGAATGGCCACATTTGCCGTAGGTGTTTGAGCCTGCCTAGCGTAGAGTAAGGGGTATGAACAAGGTATCTCGATTATGAGTAGGTTTGATCAGATTAAACGCCGCGGGCCTTGGTCCCCGACGCAGATTGAGTCGTTTGTTTCGGAAACGGTCATTCCCATGCGCCTGGCTTGTGTGGCGGCGACGGGGTATCCGTTGGTCACGTCATTATGGTTCCTGTGGCAGGACGGTTGTTTTTGGTGTGCGGTGCAGGAGCATTCCCGCGTGGCCGCGCACAGCCGCCGCAACGCACGCTGCGGTTTTGAGATCGCTGCCGATCAGCCACCGTATCGGGGCGTGCGCGGGGTGGCGGATGTGGCGCTGGTGCCCGAGGCGGGTGCGCGTGTGTTGCGGGCGTGTATTGACCGCTATCTCGGCTCGGATCAATCCGAGCTCGCCCAATGGTTGCTGAGTCGTGTGTCGACCGAAGTGGCGTTGCGGATCGAGCCGCGTCGACTCTTCAGTTGGGATTATTCGGGCCGGATGCAGGCGGACGAATGAGAGGGGTGAAGAAGCGCGACTTGCCGGTGAAGCGGTGTCAGGGCTGCGGTCGGCCGTTCGCGTGGCGGAAGAAGTGGGCGCGGGACTGGGAGCAGGTGAAATATTGCAGTGAACGCTGCCGCAAGGGCCGTTAGCCCGAGCTGGACGATGGGCCGAGCCAGCCTTTCCGCTTAAATAGCCAGAGCATGGCCAGGGCCAGCCCGAGCATACCGAGCATGGTCGCTGGATAGCCATAGCGCATCGCCAGTTCGGGCATATTCCATGGCGAGGCTTCGGGGTCAAAATTCATGCCATAAATGCCGACGATGAAGGTGAGCGGAATGAAGATGGAAGCGATCACGGTCAAGGTGCGCATGACTTCGTTGGTACGTTGGCTGAGCGTGGAATGATAAACTTCCATCAGGTCGGTGCACTGTTCGCGATAATGTTCGGTCATATCCATTAGGCGCTGTGCGTGATCGAGGCAGTCCCGATAATAGATGCGTGTTTCGTTGCGGATCAGCGGCAGCGGGTCACGGGCCAGAATATAGAGCGCCTCGCGCTGCGGCCAAAGGGATCGGCGCAGGGTCATCAGGTCGCGTTTGACCAATCGCAGGCGCACCAGCACGTCCGGCGTCGGATTGGAGAGTGCGGCCTCTTCGATGCTGTCCAAGCGTTCGCCGTATTCCTCAAGCGCGGGGAAGTAGTCATCGAGCACGGTGTCGATTAATGTGTAGGCGAGAAAGTCGATGCCGGCCTCGCGAATCCGGCCGACCCGATTGCGAATCCGGGTGCGCACGGGTTCCAGTGAGGTCCCTTCATGCTCTTGCATGGTGACGACCATATCCGCGCCCACAAACACACTAAGCTGAATCGTTTCCAAGGGATGCCGTTGCCTGATCATGCGGTTGACGATGAATAATTGATCCTCGTATTGATCCACCTTGGCGCGCTGATAGAGGTTGACCGCATCTTCCAGCGCGAGTCGATGCAGTTTGAACAGGTCGCCGATCTGTTGGAGGATGCGGGTATCGCCCAGGCCGACGATATCGACCCAGATAATGGGCCATTGGTTGCGTAGCTCGGCGACGGTTTCGAGGGTGGCCGTGGCTTGTTCTTCAAAGGCTTCGGGCGAGAACGCCATCACACGCAGCGTTGGTGGGGGGGCTTCCGGATCGACGACCAAACTGCCCGGTGGTGTGTGGCGGGTGGCTCGCCGGTGTATTTTGCGGCGTTTGATTTCGTGTTTCTTTTTCTTCATCAGCTCACGATCCTGTAGATGACTGGGATTAGGGTAGCGCTACCCGAATCAAAGGACAAGGCCGGCGATGGGGTGGTGGTCCCGGATTCCACAAGGCTGATCGCTTGCTCTGCAGGCGCTTCCCGGTGTAGCGTTCGCGGGTGACGGGAGTGGCCTCGCCACGTTCCGGACGGGTTGGAAAGCGAAGGGAAGACGGATTTGCGTATACGATTTAAACATCGGGTGGAGTATCTGCTCTTGCGCGGGCTGCAGAAGTTGTTCTGCTGGCTCCCGTACCGGCTGGCCTTGTTTGTCGGTGCCTGTTTGGCCGCCCTGGCCTTCCATGTGATCCGTTTCCGTGTACGCGAGGCCCAACGCCGGATTCGTTGGGTGGTGGGGGATCGCGTGTCCCCGCGTGCGGTGCGACGTATGGCGTGGATTTCTTTGCGGAATCTATTCTTTAACGGGGTCGAAATCATGCGATTTCCCAAAATGGATCGGCAGTGGGTGGAAACCCATATTGATACGCAAACGGTGGAGAAATTGTTGGATCATGCGGCGACCAAGCGCGGCGCGGTGTTGGCGGTTCCGCATCTGGGGAATTGGGATTTGGCCGGGGTCGGGGCCAGTTTGGTCGGGGTGCCGATCTTTTTTATGGCCCGACGCCAAAAAAATCCGCTCACCGATGCGTTGTTGAATCAGATGCGCGGCGCGACGGGGGTTGAAACGATACTCACGGATAGTGGAGGGGCGCTGCGCAAGGTGATCCGTAACCTCAATGACGGCAAGGTGTTTGCCATGTTGCCGGATGTCCGGGCGCGCGAGACGGGCATACAGGTGCCGTTTCTAGGCGGCGACGCGGCCTTGGCAACCGGGATGGAACTTTTTTCGCGCCGGGCCGATGTGCCGATCTTCCCCGCGTTCGCGGTACGGGAGGGGTGGACCCGGCATCGTTGGCAGGTGCTCGATCCGGTGTATCCGAACCCGGAACTAAGCCGTGAAGCGGATCAGCAGCGGATTATGCGCGAGGTGATGGCGTTGTTTGATCAAGTGATCCGGGAGCATCCGGAACAATACTTTTGGTACAACAAACGCTGGATTTTGGACCCGCTCAAGTCTGCGCGGCCCGCTTCTGCGGCAGGCGGGTAAGGGCCTGCGGAGCTGGCTTAATCACGAACCGCTGGTTCAGTTCACGACGATCAGCTGCATGGGTCCGAGGGGCGGATTGCCTTGTCTTCTGGTCCGGCGTTACTATAGTTTGCGAACGGAATGTCAACAGCGTGGATCATACGTGCGTGCGCGAAGTCTCAGTGACGGAGAATTTTTATGGAACAGTTAATGCGATGGATTGGACTGTGTGTTTTGGTTATCCCGACGGGATTGTGGGCGGAGCCCCTGTCGCCGACGGCGCGTCACATGCCCGGTGACCCGCCCGGAACACTATTGACCTATGAAAACCCCTCGGCCCGCCGGGTACAGGTGGCGATTTCCGCTGATCAATGGTCCGGGCGGCACGCCATGATGCGAGGCCCCCGCGTGTGGACCTTGGACGTGGCGCCGATGGACTTGCCGATGGGCCGGCACGAATTCAAATTTATTGTCGATGGGGACTGGGAGCGAGGCGCGAACCGGGTGCTCTTTATCGATGAGCAAGGGCGCCTCTACCGATCACCCGAGGTCGTGGCCCAGGCGCGGGTACAATCGGCGCATGACATCGAGGTCCTTTTGCGAGCCGGCCTGTCGGATCCGCGTCGACTCAACGTGCGGATGAAGCCCGAGGTCGATATCCGCGATATCCGCATGACGACCCCGGCGGAAACCGGCTTCATCGAGGGCTACGTGTTGCAAGGCGACTCGCTCACGTTCTATTTCAATCCCGCAATCTACAGCATCGATGTAAGCCCGAACGACGTGGTGGTGGTGGCCGGGAACTTCAACAACTGGGATCCGGGCGGCCGTCAAGGCGCGTGGCAATTGCGACCGGTGGCCAACACCGGCCTGTGGGAGTTGGCCACCCAACTGTCGGGATTACGCCCGCCGCCGGGGCAATCGGTGTTGGAATTCAAGTTTGTGATCAATCGCAATCAATGGCTGGACGCCCCGGCAGGCGCCCCGAACCGGCGCGACGATGGGCAGGGGAACGTAAACCTGATTGTTGATCCGGCCCATGGCGGTGGTCGTTCATTGCGGATTATCACCGAGCAGCCGCTGAAACTGTGGGAGAACTATTTGTTGATTATCGATGGCTTGGCGGATCGGCGGGTCTACCAGTACACGACGCCCGGAGAATTTATGGATACACTGTATTCCGACAAGCCGTTGGGCGTGACCTTGGACCGGGAAAACAACACCACCACCTACCGTCTGTTTGCGCCCCGCGCCACGGCGGTGCATCTATGCATCTTTGACCGGCCCGAATACGAGGTGCACGAACCGGTGCACAAGCGGATTGAGCCGGTTGAACGGTATCCGATGTGGCGGGACGAGACCGATGGGGTGTGGGAGATTACCTTGCTCGGATTGGATATCGGCACCTTTTACTCCTTCAATGTGGATGGCCCGGACGGGGAGGGGGAAGGGTTCCAGCCCTATGCGCAAGTCGGCGATCCCTATGGCCTGGCTGTGGCGATCGATGCCAATTACAACAATATCGTGATTGATCCGGACGCGACCAACCGCTGGTTTGGTGGCTGGACCAATCAGGAATGGCAAACGCCGAATCACGAGGACATGGTGATCTATGAAGCGCATCTGCGCGATTTGACCATGCACCCCTCCTCGCGTGTGCCCCCGTCTTTGCGCGGCACGTACCAAGGGTTGCTGGCCACCGTGGGCACGGGCACGGGCTTGGATCACTTGAAAGATCTCGGTGTGAATATGATTGAGTTCCTGCCGTTGCAGGAGTTCCCAAACGCCAACAACCATTATAGCTGGGGCTACAACACGGTGTTCTTTTTTGCGCCGGAAGCCTCGTTCGCGCAATCCCCGGCTACGGGGTCTCAGTTCTATGAACTGAAGCACATGGTCAATGAGTTACAAAACATGGGCTTCGGCGTGATGTTGGATGTGGTTTACAACCACATTGGGTACCCCAACATTTTCAGCCTCATCGATCGTAAATACTATTTCCGGTTGAACCCCGATTTTACCTACAGCAATTTCAGTGGCGTCGGCAATGACGTGCGTTCGGAAGCGCCGATGATGCGCCGGTTGATTGTGGAAAATGTGGTGTACTTGATGGAGGAATTCAATATCGACGGGTTCCGTTTCGATTTGGCCGAATTGATCGATATGGAAACGCTGATGAAGATTCGAGACGAGGCGTTCAAGGTGAATCCGAACGTGGTCCTAGCCTCCGAGCCGTGGAGTTTTCGCGGCACGCATAAGTATGAGTTGACCGGCACGGGCTGGGCGGCATGGAACGACGATTTCCGGAACACAACGAAATCGTTTGTCATGGGCGGTCGCGATTTGAACCGGTTGCGCCAAGTGATTGTCGGGTCCACCGATCTCTGGACCGCGAATCCGATGCAAACGGTGAATTATGTCGAGAGCCACGATGACATGGCGTTGGCGGATGAGTTGAGCACGCGTCCGGACCGGGACGGTCGACGTCTGCAATCGCGGGACGTAGCCGCCAATCGGTTGGCTGCGACGGTGATTTTTACCTCGTTGGGGATGCCGATGCTGCAAAGTGGCCAGGAATTTCTGCGCAGCAAACGCGGTATCAGCAATACCTATGATCGCGGAGATGAAGTGAATGCCTTGCGCTGGACGGATCGAGATCGGCCGCTCGCGGCGGAGGCAATGGTCTATTACCGGGGCTTGATTCATCTGCGGCAAAGCGAAGCGGGCCGCGCGTTCCGGGTCGCGGAAAAACCGCCAGCCGACTATTATCAGTGGATCGAGACCAACAGCGATCAGGCGTTGGGCTACATTGTCAACGCGGGACACCGCCATCCCGGCAACGCTTTCATCGTGTTGCTGAATGGTTCGCACGAATCGGTCAGTTTCCCCGTACCCATTCCGCAAGGGACCTGGCGCGCCATCGGCAACGGGCGTGAGATCGATCCGGCCGGCTTGCCGCGAACCGAGGCCGTGCGTGGCCCGGTGCAGACGCGCATTCGCGTGCCGTCGATGTCTTCGGTGATTCTCATGGACGGGTTTTAAGTCTGCCGCTGCGGCGAGGGATGAGGAAGGAGGCCACCGATGGCTAAATTGTTGATTATTGGAGCGGGCGGTGTCGGACAGGTTGTCGCCCACAAATGTGCCGCCTTGCCGGACGTATTTTCAGATATTCTATTGGCTAGTCGTACGATCTCAAAGTGCGACGCCATTGCCGCCGATGTGCGCAAGCGCCAAGGCCGCGACATCGCCACTGCGCAGGTGGACGCCGACCAGGTGCCGGAGTTGGTGGCGATGATCCGCGATTTTCAGCCTGAGTTGGTCGTGCACGTGGCCCTGCCGTACCAGGACTTGACGATCATGGACGCCTGCCTCGAGACGGGCGTGCATTACCTCGACACGGCCAATTACGAGCCCAAGGATGTCGCCAAATTCGAGTACCGTTGGCAATGGGCCTATCATGACCGGTTCAAGGCGGCCGGGCTGATGGCCTTGCTGGGTTGTGGCTTCGATCCCGGCGTCACCGGCGTGTTTACCGCCTATGCGCAGAAACACGAACTCGA
>SKLK01000277.1 GCA_007123265.1 Kiritimatiellia bacterium | reverse complement strand
GGCCTTGTGCCGGCATACATCGTAGTGATTATCATTTCGCGCGAATTTCTGGTCACGGGTTTGCGCCTATTGGCGATCGAGAAGGGGTTGGTCATTTCGGCCGGCAAATGGGGCAAGCACAAGACCGTGTGGCAGATTGTCGCCATCATCGTTATCTTGTTGGGGCTGGCTGTGCAGCACGACATCCTGCGTCATGCCGATGCCAAGTTGCTCGCCGATTATGCCGAGGCCTTTGGCTACATCGCCTATGGCATATCCATCGGCGTGGCCCTGATTACCGTCGCCTCGGGCTATCTCTACTTCGCCCAAAACCGGCAGGTCCTGGCCCGGCACCTTTGATTGGGCGACCCGCCCAGCATCAATGTATTGCCGATTGGCCGGATTTTCTTGAACTATCTACTGGATCTGAGATCCTTAACTTTTAGCTTATATGTATTCTGTCTTTTAATGCCCCTTTGATGTCTGTCTTTCGATCTGTTCTAAAAATCTTGGTTGCCTGGTCCATCGGTGTCTCGTGCAGCTTTACTGATGCGGGTGCCTTTACGCTTCGGCATCAAGTGGTTTCATCTGAGGAAACTGAATTATCGTTCGATTCTGCCACAAACCGCTCGTATACGATCGAATATCGCCATTCGCTCACTGCTGGCGAGTGGGTGCCACTTGAAGCGTTTACAGATATACCGGGAACAAATGAGGAACTCCGGTATACGGTATCCTTCGGCGATCTGTCCGCTTCCGGTTCTCATTTCTTTCGCGTGCGCAGTGTGCCACATAATGAAGCGGCCCATTCAGCCCTTGCCAGGTATGAATTTACAGGTGAAACGCCCGATGCGCAGGTCACGCATCCGCTGATCGCGGCATCAGCGTTTGCTGTATCCGCGGGGAACCTCCTCTATGGAAGCGCGCAAGGGACTTCATGGACCGGGTCGGGCGTACCGTATGCGCAGGCGAACAGTGGTTGGTCTGATGAGTTCGCATCATCAGCAAAGCATTTCACTTATTCGCTGAGCGCCCTCGATTCAAATGAATTCCAGATAACCAATCTCATGTTCCTCGCTCGTTCTACTACACTTGGCCCTGCCGCTTATGCGCTGTATGTAAATGACTCATATGTCGCTGTGGGAGAATTGCCTGCTGATGAAACCATATCCATTTCGATTCCCGTTTCTGTGGATTGGACGACGCAAGCGGTGGTGCGAATTGCGGGATGGGATGATGGATCCCGCGAAACCTCGGGGACGGGTCAGTTTCGTGTCGATGATGTGGAAACACAGGGGCTCGTTCGTGAGGTGGAAGAGCAAAGTGAACCGGCACAGGTTCCCAGCCTCACCATCCCCTTCGCTGAGAACATTACCGAGAATGCAGCGACCATCACATCGACCATTACGGATGATGGCGATATCGTAATTTCGGAACGCGGCTTTGTCTGGTCAGTGGTCAATGATTTTGATCCAGCGGAGGAGGGCGTCGTTGTCCGGGAATTCGGCGAGTTCGCGGAAGGAACATTTCAGCTTGGTACCGCAGGGCTACCTGAAGATTCGGACATCTTTTTGCGCGCCTTTGCGGTGAATGCAGCCGGAACGGGGTGGTCGGATCAGGCGGTCTTTCGAACTGCGGCGGATCGCGTATTGGCTTTTTATACGTTTTCAGGCTCCACCCCGCAGGCTCAAGCCCATCGCACGACCATTTCGCCATCGGATATGTCGATCTCAAGCGGCAACTTTTCGTTCAATTGGGTTGCCGGTCAAGCGGACGAGTGGAACGCCTTCGGCGTCGAGGATCCATACATTCAAGCAAGCGGATCATGGAACAGCGATAATCCGCAAGAAGCCCGTCGCTTTGAGTTCCAGCTTGAAGCCGATCCTGGCTGGTATATGACGATAACCGGAGTGACGTTTGTTGCTCGAGCGACCCCACAAGGGCCTTCTGCGATCAGCTTGGCACTCGATGGCGATACCATTTTTACCCATGATATGCCGGAAGATGAAACGCTGCAGATACATGCCACGGTCGAGGACTACGACGATATTGAAACTGTCTCGATCTGGATTCAGGGTTGGACGAATGGAACGCGTAACACAACCGGCGGCGGCGCGCTCCGTATCGCTGATGTGTTGGTCACCGGCTTCATGTCCATGGACATTCAGACTGGTGAGCCAGAGGTGGAAGGGCCTTCGGCGACGGAGATAGATGGACATACGGCACTGCTGGGGGGGACCATTGTCGACGATGGCGGCAGTGCGATCATAGAGCGTGGTATTGTGTGGAGTACCTTGGATGGTTTTGGGCCGCCCAGTGGAGCGTTTGCGGTTGCCGAAACAGGGGCCTTTGAGCTTGGTGCATTCACCCTCACAGCGTGGCAGTTGCCACCGAACACGCCGATCTACTATCGGGCTTTCGCCTCCAGTGCCGCGGGTACAAGTTACTCTGAGCAGGCGACATTCACGACACCACCACTGCCCGACGGACTCTTGTCGCGATACGATTTCACCGGCATGGTGATTGATCCGCATCTGGTGAATCCCAGTATCACCTCTTCCCATCTGGTTCACAACACAGGCCGCCCTGGTATCGCGTCACTCAATGCGGCCAGTTGGACCGGCTCAGGTGTCCCGTATGCGCAGGTGAGCAGCGGCTTCTTGGAGACGTCACCGGCTGATGCCCGTCACTTCATTTACGTTTTGGAGGCTCGGAACGGCACCACATTTGCCATCACGAATATTCAATTGCAGGCGCGCGCCACGGCGCAGGGCCCTTCGGCGCTTAGCATTTTGATTGATGACGAAGAAATCACTACCGTCAACATGCAGAGTGGCGTCAATACCACCATCCATGTCCCGGTCTCAGGCTATGACGAACAAACACTAGCCACCGTGAAGATTGTCGGATGGGATAATGGATCGCGCAGCACCTCCGGTACCGGTTTGCTGCAAATTGACGATGTGCTGACCCAGGGCTCCGTTCAGGGAACACCGATCGAGCCCATACAAGAAGGGCAGCAGGTGCGTATTGCGTCGGTAAACGTGGAAGACGGTATCGGGGCCCCGGAGGATGCCAACTATGAAGCACTGCGGTCGATTTTAATCCGATTGGATGCCGATATCATTGCCTTCCAGGAACTCTATAACAACCAAGTTCCCGTTTGGGAGGCCTTGGCCGATGAACTTGGCTATCCGCATCGGGTGATCAGTCCCTCGGGCGCGATCAGTGATGTCCAGCGCGTCGGTTTTTACAGCCGTTTCCCCTTTGATTCGAGTGCGCTGTTATCCCCCGGGGAAGCCAATGAGTTCGCCCGGCCGGTAATGCGTGGAGTATTCGATGTTCCGGGTGCTGAGCAACCGCTGGTGCTCTGGGCGGTTCACAAAAAAGCATTGAATGACGAGCTGTCACAATTCCGACGCGCGATTGAAACGCACCGTGTACTCGAGGATGTAGAGCAATACCTCGCGGCGCATCCGGATCATGTCAACTATGCGGTGCTTGGAGATATGAATGCGGATTATTTCACACAGTCGCAGCGCGACCAATTCGATCAAGCCTGGTTCAACGCGAATGCATCCGCATTGCCGTCGCAGTATGAGCTGGGTGCGGATATCACATTTCCTGTCCGCTACAGCCGGTATCCCGACGATCCGTATCGTGACGGAGCGATCCAGCTTGAACGGGTCATGATGACGCATCCCGGTGGTTACGGTATTTGGTCCTTCATCAATGATTCGTTCATTTCGCGACTAGACTACATCATGGTCAGCGAGACACTGGCTGCAACCTATCCGGTGGGAGAAATTTACAACTCGCAGATGGATGGTCCATTTGCAGGGTTACCGAAAGCAGGTGCTCCGCTGTCGGCCACGACCAGTATCACTTCGTCCGACCATTTTCCCGTCTTTGTCGACTTGTACCTATCGCCTTTGCAGGCGCCGCAATCCACCTCATCGGACGGCTTCGATGAAGAGGATGTCGGCGTCGCAGTAGGTCGTGGTGCTGTTCTGTCTGAATCCACGCTGGCCGGATCCGTTACAATCTTGTCACCTGATCGTGTGTCATTGTCCGCGCCTCGACCGGTGCGAACGTTGGCGGAGCTTTCGCGCGAGACCCGGTTGCATATTCGTCCGCACAGCGTCGGTGTGATCGAACTACTTTTCTTTGCGCAGTCCGGTTTCAATTATCGACTGGAGCGAAGTGATCAGCTTGCCGCCGAAATCAAGTGGCAAGCTGTGCTGGGCGACGAGCAGATTGAAGGGTCGGACAACTGGATTTCTGTTCTGGATTCCACACCCGGCTTTACCGCCGAACTGCGGGCGTACCGATTACGTATGCACGCCCCTCCCTGAGCAAGGTGGGTGGGAGAGTAGGGGGCAGTCCTTGCAGAATTGCAAAATCCTATGCGTTGAAACTGCCCCCTCTGGTCTCCCCACCCATAGGTCCGCGCCCAGCGTGCGCGGCTACAGCAGAGATCCAAGCTCCGAACTGTAGCCGGTCACGCTGGGACCGGCCGGAACGATCACATGACCCGGTTTGATTCTCTCGCCAAGCCGTCAAGCCCGCAAAGGAGTCACCATTCGCATTCCCTCTTGGCGATCTCTGCGGCTTTGCGAGAGGATCTTCTTCCACTATTGCAATCGCCAATCCCGCCCCTTTGGACTGCGGCGCTCGTCGCCGCTTTGGACTTCCCGCCACCGCCGAGCCCCATACTGCTGACCGCCTAAAGGCGGTACTACGAACGGGCACGCATCCATGTGTCTCATCGGTG
>SKLK01000142.1 GCA_007123265.1 Kiritimatiellia bacterium | reverse complement strand
GCGATACAGGAAACGGTTTCTCCGCTGGATGTTGAGCGGATTCGGGCCGACTTTCCGATTCTGAATCAGCGGGTGTACGGTGATAAGCCGCTCATCTATCTGGATAACGCCGCCACGTCGCAAAAACCGCAGGCGGTAATTCAGGCACTCACCGATTACTACTCCCGCATTAACGCGAATGTGCATCGCGCCCTCCATTACCTTGGCGAACAAGCCACGGCGCAATACGAGGCCACCCGCGCAAAAATGGCCACTTTTCTCGGGGCCAATTCCGTTCGCGAAATCATTTTCACCCGCGGCACTACGGAGAGTGTGAATCTGGTCGCCTATGCATGGGCCGACCGTATGCTGCAGGCCGACGACGAAATCATCGCCACGGTGATGGAGCATCACAGCAATCTTGTGCCGTGGCAGCTCTGCGCGCAGCGGACGGGCGCGAAATTGCACTTGGCACCCATGCATGAGGACGGCAGCTTGGATATGGACGCCTTTACCGGCTTGCTGAGCGAGCGCACCAAATTGGTGGCCGTGACGCATATGTCCAACGTCCTCGGCACCGTTAATCCGGTGAAAGCCATCGTGGAACAGGCGCATGCCGTCGGCGCGAAGGTGTTGGTGGACGCGGCGCAAAGTGTCCCGCATATGCCGGTATCCGTAGTCGATCTCGGCGCTGATTTCGTGGTTTTCTCCAGCCACAAAATGTGTGGACCCACCGGTGTTGGTGTGCTGTACGCGCCCAGCGAGATACTGGAACAGATGGCGCCGTTTATGGGCGGCGGTGAAATGATTAGTCGCGTACACGATGATCACTCGACCTGGGCCGATCTACCCTACAAGTTCGAAGCGGGAACCCCCAACATTGCCGGCGTGGTTGCCCTCGGTGCGGCCTTGGACTATTTGTCGGCCACCGGCATGGATCGGATTCATGCCTATGAACAGCAATTGACGGCGTATTTGTTGGAACAATTGGGCGGGTTGGATCAGATCCGTATTTTCGGTCAAGCGCCGCAGCGGGGGGGCGCCGTATCGTTCGAGCTTGAAGGGGTTCACCCCCATGATCTGTCCCAGTACGTGGATCAACAAGGGGTCGCCATCCGGGCCGGCCATCTGTGCGCCCAGCCGTTGATGCGGCGCTTGGGGGTGTCAGCGGTGAGTCGCGCTAGTGTGTATTTCTACAATACGCCGGCGGAAATTGACGGCTTGATTCGGGCGGTGCGGGCGGCCCAAACGTTCTTTCGCCATGGATGATCTCGATCAACTGTACCAGACCATCATTCTCGATCATTATCGGCAGCCTCGCAACCGCCGATCCTTGAACCCGGACGAGGTGCAGGCGGATGAGGAGAATCCGCTTTGTGGCGATCAGGTTCAGTTGACCGTTGTTTGGGACGGTGACCGGATTCGCGCCATCCATTTTGATGGTCGTGGTTGTGCCATCAGCCAAGCGTCAGCCTCATTGATGACCCAAGAGCTGGAGGGGTTAACGGCCGCCGAAGCACGCCAACGGATCGAGGCGTTCATCGCGGTCCTGCGCGGCGAGCGGGAATGGGACCCGGCCGAGCACGACGAGCTGAACGCATTGGTTGGGGTGCGGAAGTTTCCGTTGCGGGTCAAGTGTGCCACGTTGAGCTGGCGCGGCATGGAGCGAATTCTGCAGGACCGCGACGCACAACGGTCCTGAGGGGCGAGGCGATGCGTTGTGTCCTTGACCTTGCCGGGCTTTAGTCATACCGTTTGCGCGCTGGCATAACTCCCGGTATAATGCCCCCTATGCTGAATAATTTGACCCAGTTTAAGGCCCCGGATTCCCCGGGACGCCCGGAATCGAGAGCCGTCTTTTTTGATCGGCAGGAAGGGGCCTTTTTTCGGCCCACCGATTGGGGCGCGTTCTGGACCGTCTGGCTGATTGCCTTCTCGCTGTATTTGTTCACCTTGGCACCCACCGTGACGCTGGAGGATTCCGGTGAATTGTCGGTGGCGGCGGACTACATGGGGGTGCCGCATCCTCCGGGTTATCCGTTATGGACCCTGTTGGCATGGTTTTTTCAGTGGGTTTTTCACGGCCTTGAATTCCACGGCTATCCGAATCCGGCGTGGGCGATTGGTTTGATGTCGGCCACCTTCGCCTCGTTGGCCTGTGCCTTGCTCGCCTTATTGGTCAGCCGTTCCGGGGCGGACATGTTGCGGGGGATGTCGAGGCTGACGGCAACGTTGGGTTTGGCGGTCGAATCCAAGATTTGTTGGACGGCCGGGGTTTCGGCCGGTTTGCTCTTGGCATTTAGTCCTGTTCTTTGGTCGCAGGCGGTGATTATCGAAGTCTACGCGCTCAACTGCTTTTTCCTGATGGTTCTGCTGTTGATGACCTATCGCTGGATGTCGCGCCCGGGCGAAGACTGGGTGCTTTATGCCATCGCCTATCTATTCGGGCTGGGATTAACCAATCACCACACGCTGTTCTTCGTTGCCCCTGCGTTCTTCTTTGCGGCGTTGTTTCGAGACGTGTTGCTGTGGCGGGATGGCGTGGCCCTCGCCTCGGTCGGGTTGGGCTTCTATCTGTTGGTCGGTGCCTTCGGTGAATTGGGTAGCGCCACCGCAGGTGCCAGTAGCTACCTGAAAATCCTGTTCGGCTTTCTGTTGCTGCTGTCACCGCTGATCCTGTTCTTGATCTTTCGCTCGTTGTTGACGGAATGGAGGCGCATTCTGCTCGGTGCCGGCGCGCTGATCTTGGGCCTCTCGTTCTATGCCTATATGCCGGTGGCCTCGGAACAGAATCCGCCCCACAACTGGGGCAACACGCGGACACCCGAAGGGTTCAAGCATTCCCTCACGCGAGGCCAGTACGAGGGGATTAGTCCCGTCAACATCATCGAGGATTTCGGGTTCTTCGCGTCGCAGGTGAATACCTACTTTGACAGCGTGCGCACCCAGTTTACCTTGCCTACCATGTTGCTGGCGATTGTGCCTTTCTTCTTTCTGCCGTTTGTTCACCGGCGCACGCGGCTTTGGTTTATTACCTTATTGTCGGGCTTCTTTTTCGTCAGCATTGTGCTGGTTATGTTCTTGAATCCGACGTTGGACATTCAGACCTTGTTCATCCAGCGCCGGTTTCTGATCCTGTCCCATGCCGTCTATGCCTTGTGGTTGGGGTATAGCATCATCTTCATCCTCTCCATGCTCGAGATGTTGTTTGCCCGGCTGGGCGTCCTCTCGTCGCTGAAATACATGGGCCTTGCGCTAGCCTTTGTGCTGCCGGCTTCCGTGCTCTACCAGAACTTCTTTGACGAGGAACAGATCGCCATTATCGGGGGCGCGGAGCAACGGGGCCACGATTTTGGTTGGCAATTCGGTCATTGGCAACTGGAGGGCGTGCACGCGATTGAGGCCGACTTTCGTCGCATGTACAGCCCTGAACGCTTCGAAGAGGTGTGGGCCGACTATCCCACCCCCGGCTACCCGCCGCGGTTGGAGCCGGACGCAATCTTTTTTGGCGGCACGGATCCCGGGCGTTTTGTGCCCACGTATATGATCTTTTCGGCGCATTGCCGCCCTGACGTCTATTTGATTACCCAGAACGCGCTGGCCGATAACACGTACATGGCGGTCATGCGGGACCTGTACGGTGACCGCATCTGGATTCCGTCCCAGGCGGATAGCAATCGCGCGTTCCAACAGTATGTGCAGGATGTGCAGGAGGGCCGGATTCCCCCCGGTGCCGAGGTGACGGTGCAGGACGGGCGCGTCAGCGTACAGGGCGTGGCCGGGGTGATGATGATCAATGGCATCTTGTGTCGAATGATCTTTGACCACAACAAGCAAAAGCATCCCTTCTATGTGGAGGAAAGTTACGTCATTCAGTGGATGTATCCCTACTTGGAGCCGCACGGGCTGATTTTGCGACTGCATCCTGAACCGATCGAATTGACGCAGGAACGGATTCAACAGGACCGTGCCTTTTGGGATTGGTACACCGAGCGCCTGCTGAATAATCCCCGCTTCCGCCGCGATATTATTGCCCAAAAATCCTTTTCCAAGCTGCGCAGCGCCATCGCCGGTATCTACGTCTACCGCCGCCAGTTCGATCACGCGGAACACGCGTTTCGGCAATCGATCGCCTTGTATCCGCTGAGCCCGGAGGCCAGTTTCCGCCTGGCCGACCTCTATATGCAACAGCGGCGTTTGGCCGACGCACAAGAGGTGATTGCCACCTTGCTGAAAGGCGATCCCCGCAACGAGCGCGTGGCCCAGTTCCTCGCTCAAATTACCGAAATGAAGAATTGGGATACCCGGCGCATGGAGCTGGAACGCCAATTTACCGAAGCCGGCGGGGGCGACTTGAATGCGGCATTGGAATTGGCTCAACTGTATGTGCAACTGCAAATGCCGCATCAATTCCAACAGGTCGCCGCCAGTCTGTTGCAGGACAACAATGTGCCGGTCGAGGCCTACCTGCAACTGGATCAATTGTTTGCTGCCGCACAGCGTTTGGATATGCGTGAAGTGGCCCTGCGTCGATACATTGAGCGGGCGCCACGCAATCCCAGCGTCTGGGTTGATCTGGCCGCGGTCTATGTCATGCAGGACAAGCGGGGTGAGGCGCTCAGCGCCCTGCGCCGCGCGATACAGATTGGCGGCGATCCCGTGCGGGAAACCATTCGTCGCGATGAACGTTTTGCACCGATGCAGCATCTAAATGAATTTAGACAGCTTGTACCCATGACGGCGCCGTCAACGGCCCGTCCGGGTTTCAGTTTGTAAGG
>SKLK01000280.1 GCA_007123265.1 Kiritimatiellia bacterium | reverse complement strand
CGTCCCGCGCAACACCGCGATCGGGTCTGGCTGGCGTGCGATCCACGCGACCCTTTTGGCCAACGCACACCCGGGCCAAGTAATCGCATGAACATTACCGACGGATATTAGGGACAGAGAACTGGCGTGTGGCGCGGCGCATCCGCCTTGGCGGGGCCTTCGGCGTGACAGGAGCGACGGTCCTGCAGCTCGGTTAAATACTTGCCGTTTCCCCTTGATTCATAGGGCGGTGCATGTAACCTTTGACGGTTATGAATACGTTTATCCCCCACAAATTCAGGCGTCGCGACTTTCTGCGTATGCTGGGCGGCGCCACCTTATGTGCCGCTGCCCCCTACCCGTTGCACGCCAAAAACAATGATCTGCTCACCATCTCCGTGCTGCACACGACCGACCTGCACGGCAACATTATCCCGACCTCCACCTACGAAGGCGTTGAGAATGTCGGCGGACTAGCTCGTTGCGCGACCCAAATCAAGCTCTGGCGACGTCAAAATCCCCATACCTTGTTGATCGATGCCGGCGACGTCTACCAAGGCACGCAACTGGGCCTCCTGACCCAGGGACAAGTGATGATCGATGCCTTCAACTATCTCAACTACGACGCGTGGGTGATCGGCAACCATGAATTTGATTGGGGAATGGACGCCGTCGGCGCGGCGCTGACCAACTCCGAAATGCCCGTCCTCTGCGCCAATAGCACGCTGGACGGAAAGCTGGCGGGCGACCTGGATGATCCCGCGAATCCCCTCTCCCGCGTGGCACCGCACATACTCAAAGAGGTGGCCGGCATCAAAATCGGCGTTATCGGCGTCACCACGCCCGGGATGCCCTACTGGTTTCACGAATACTTCTACAAAGGTTTCGAGTTTTTGGATCCGATCGAACCGGTGCGCCGCTCGCTCGAGATGTTGCGCGCGCAAGACGTGGACGCGGTCATTCTCGCCGGACACATGGGCCTGCGCCGCGGCGGCGACGATTTTGCCAACCGGACCGTCGGTTTGATCCGTGAATTTCCTGAAGTCGTCGCCTTCATCGGCGGCCACACGCATCAGGACGTTCCCAATCAACCGGTGCACGGTATCCCGTTCACCCAAGCCAACTATTTCGGCATTCACATGGGGCGCTTGGATCTCACCTTTGACCGGCACAACCGTAAATTGCTGTGGGCACAGCCGATGACGTCGTATATGGACGATCGATTTGCCATTGATCCAACCGTGCTTTCGTTGGCCGCCGATGATATCACCCGGAGCGACGCCATCTGGCAAACGCCGGTCGGCACACTGGGCGAAACATTGAGCATCGAGAATGCCGTCGGCCAGGCCAGTCAAGTGGAGGAACTGATCGCTGCGGCAATCATTGACGCCATGGCCGATCGCAACATTCAGATTGATGCCGTTGTGCATGGCCTGATCTTCCCGGACGGCGATTTCCCGGCGGGCGACAAGACGATTGGCGATTTGTGGTCGATCATGCCCTATGAAAATCAGATTGTTACCGCCCGGTTGACCCGCGAGGAGATCAAGGAGATTACGCTCGAGGTATTTACCGATTGGCATCGGCGAAGTGTGATGGGCTTGATCATTGACCGGTCCGGACGCGGTCAAAATATGGTGATTCATGAGATCTATGACCTTGACGGAACGCCACTGAAAGCGGATCAGCGTTACACGGTGGCCTTTAACTCCTATGACGCGCAATCCGGTGGCCGACGACTCATGAACCTGCGCGAGATTCTGCGCCGACCCGGGAGTGAAATGAAGTTGCATCCGGTACAAACACGGGATGCCTTGATTGATTACTTCACCGCCCGCGAAGTGGTGCGGCCGGTCACCCGCTTCAGCCAGTCCACGTCCAGCGATCAAACGGCCGCGTAAGCGTCAGCGATACCGGCGGATTACCGCTTTGACGACGCCCCCGACGACCAGGGAATGCTTGGGGGTGATCGATTGATAGGCGTTATTGGCCGGATCCAAGCGGACCGTGCGCCCGGTCTTATGGAAATACTTGATCGTCCACTCCCCATCCACTTGGGCCACCACGATATCGCCGCTGCGGGTTACCCCGCCCCGCTCCACCAAGACGATGTCGCCCGGGTGAATGCCGGCGTCCAGCATGGAATCGCCACTGACCGTCAACATATAGGTCGCTTCCGGGCGACGCACTAAAAACTCGTCCAGACTGAGGATATCAACCAATTCCTCCTCCGCCGGTGACGGAAATCCCGCTTGAACCGTGCCGAGCAGCCGAATACGACCGGTCAAACGGCCCGTCGGCACAATTTTGCCGATCCCGGATTTGCGGACATAACCGGCGGCCACCAGTTTTTGCAGAAACTTGAAAACCGCGTTCTTGGATTGATACCCCCACAACGGCATCATTTCCGCGTAACTGGGCATCCGGTTCTCGCGCAAGTAGAAGGCCCGCAAGCGCCGGATCTTTTCCGGCATGGATATGGTCGTCATGGTGGGTTTATCCAGCATTATCTGTGTCCCTCGTTTCACGCGCGGCAATGGCATATGCAGCCGATTTTGAATCTGCACCCAGTATAGTGAACAAACGTTCACCTGCAAGGCAAAATCGTATGGTAAAAGAGAAACTGGAACACGTTTCTTTGGACTGCGGCGCTGTGCGCCGCTTTGGGCTTCCCCCACGTTTCCTCTTGCGACGCGTCGCATCCGCCGGGCCTACGGCGTGACAGGAGTGACGGCCCTACATTCATGTATCGGTGTTGTCCGTATAGGGCAGGCCGACACGCACTGGGTTATGCGCGTGGGCGGTGCAGGAACCAGCCGACCCATATCGCCGGCACAAACATTAAAGCCGAGAGCAATTGGCCTTGGGTCAACCAGCCAAAGTACAGGATTTCGGGCTCACGAAAGAATTCCACGCTAATCCGGCCAACCGCGTAAAGGACCAGAAACGCAACACCCAACCGGCCATCCCGCTGCCGGGCCCAGGCGGTCTTGCGCAATCCTTGCAGGATCCCCCATACCAGCAGCCCTTCCAGCACCGCCCCGTAGAGTTGGGACGGGTGACGGGGATAGGCCACCCACTGCCCTAACGCCGGTGACCACTCCGCCGCTTGGGGAAAAATCACGGCCCATCGCACATCGGTCACCCGTCCCCACAATTCCCCGTTGATAAAATTGGCGATGCGTCCGAAAAAGATGCCAATCGAACCGGCACACACCATTGCATCCGCCACGTGCAGGAACGGGACCCGTTTGACGCGGGCAAACAGGTACATCGCCAACGTCAACCCCAGCAAACCGCCATGGCTCGCCATGCCCCCCTCCCATACCCGGAACAAGAGCGCGGGATCCGTCCGCCAAGCCGGAAAATCATAGAAAAAAAGGTAGCCCAGCCGTCCCCCCAACATCACGCCAAAGATCGCAAACACGATCAGCGTCTGGACCTCTTCCACCGATATGCGGAACCAGTCGGAACGGGCCCAGCGGATCAACTGCGCATAAGCCAAAGCGAATCCAGCCACATAGGCCAACCCGTACCAGCGGACGGCAAAGGGTCCCCAGAGCTGAATGAGCACAGGGTCAATCGCATGCACATAATAGGATGATTCAACCGGATCCATGGCCACGAGCATGCGTTATGGACCTAGCCCGGAGCAATCTCAAAAAGGGCCCGCCGAGCCGCAAGTGCAGGCGCGGGTTCATGTTCGGGTCTGGATCGGTTCATGGTCACGGCTCATCCGGCTTGCCACGCCGTAGTACCGACGCGCAGCGTGCGGGCGAAGGCGGGAGGATTCGCCCCACCTTCGCATGACGGGATCGGTAGGGCGAGGCGTCTCGCCGAGCCGCAAGAAAAGTTCAGGTCAATGTCCGCGAAGAATCGCCGGGGAACAGAGCCCCGGCCGACAGCAAACGGTCTTTGTCGGCCAGCCCTCTGCCACTGACGGATCAGGAGAAAGGACATGGTCGAGATCCGTCATATCCAACCAGTCCGAAACGGCGCGGAGCGCCGCAGTCCAGAGAAATCGGTTCAGTCCCTTCGGACCGCTCACTTTTTCCCGATAAGAACTGGACAGGCGGACAAAAGTAGCGTAGAAGACTCCCTTCCAATCAGTACCAGTTTTTTCAAATTGGCTAAATGGACGGAGTATTATGCCTAAACAAAAGACACGAAAATCGGTGGCCAAACGCTTTAAAAAGACGGCGACCGGAAAAATTAAACGGGGATCAGCCGGTCGCGGCCACTTGTTTACCAACAAGTCGGCGAAGCAAAAACGGCGATTACGGGCAGGAGCGTTGGTACACGATGCCGACGCCAAGCGGCTGATCAATTACCTGCCGAAATAACAGATTAGTGAGGAGACTAGTTAGATGACCAGAGCAACCAATGCACCGGCATCGCGTAAGCGGCGGAAACGTCGGCTTTCGCAGGCCAAAGGATTTTATGGTAGCCGCAGCAAATTGTTCCGGATGGCGACGGAATCCGTCGACCGGGCGATGGCGATGGCAACGCAGCATCGGCGCAAAAAGAAGGTCGAATACCGCGCCTTGTGGATCGTCCGGCTTTCCGCCGCCTGCCGCCAACACGAGATCAGCTACAGCCGCTTTATTGAGGGAACCAAGAAGGCAGGCATCACCCTGAACCGTAAGATGTTGTCCGAAATCGCCATTCACGATCCGGCCGGTTTCGCCCAGATCGTTGAACAAGCGAAATCGGCGCGCGCCTCCGCGTAAGTGGAACGCGCTGGTACTGGACCCCTGCCCCACTGGAGCAGGGGTTTTTTATTGG
>SKLK01000275.1 GCA_007123265.1 Kiritimatiellia bacterium | reverse complement strand
GGCGAATCGGCCGGTGGACACGGCGCTTTGGCGTAATGCTTTTGCTGGTGTCGCCTTGGGCCTACGCGCATGATCCCAATGATTTTGCGGTCGAGGTGATCGCCTACGATCCCGGCATGGGTATCGGCTCCGACTTGATTTCCGGCGCCTCCTTCACCAATGCCAGCGTCGCTTTAGGCCGTCCGACCATCGACACCACGGGCAACGGCTGGGAGATTCATCCGGCCGAGCATGTGCCCGTGGTGCCGGTCTTCCCCCCCTACCGCGCTACCGAGATTGTAACGATCGGCACCGGCGGTCACCTAATACTTAAGATGGGCCGACCGGTTTATGATGATCCCCGGCACCCGTACGGCATTGATCTGTTGATTTTTGGCAACACGCTTCAGGCCCAGACGGGTCAAGGCGGGACGTGGATTAATCGCAGCCCGGAAACGGTCACTCTTCAAGCCACCGTGTTTGAAGAGCCCGGCCCTGTTTCGGTGAGTCAAGATGGTGTCAACTGGTACACATTCACCAACGGCCCGTACGCTGACACGTTCGCGCCCACCTTGGGCCGACAGTTCCGGCCGGACGCCCCCGACACCAGCTTAGGCGAATGGAATGTGTGGTGGGGCGCGCCGACCGATCCTACGGTTCCCCTCGATCCGGCCATAGCCGCCAGCAATCTGGCTGGGCGCACGGTGGCGGAAGTAGCACAGATCTACGGGGCCTCGGCAGGCGGTACAGGATTCGATATTGGCCAGCTACCGTTACCGATCGATCCGGAGACGGGATTAAAGTGGATCCGCTACGTTCGCATCGAGGCGGGTGATTCGCCGGGCATCACGCCCGAGATCGATGCGGTCGCTGCGGTGCGCCCGGTTTCCGACTATGCGTTATGGCGCATCGATCAATTCACATGGGAAGAGCTGGCGGACGAAGCGATCAGCGGGGATACGGCCACCGACGCACAGGGTGTGCCCCATCGCTTGCGCTATGCCCTAGGCGCGGATCTACAGTCGCCCGGGACTCTGCTGTATCACTTCGCGCCGACTGACAACGGCACACGCCTGCAGCTCTCGTATCTCCAACGTCGACAGCAGTCGGCGTTGAACCTCTCATTTGAGTGGAGCGGCGATTTGCACAGTTGGCATGCCTTATCCGGTGAGCCCGTGACGCTGACCGTCACGCCGCTTGATGATGAACTCGAACGTGTTGATGCAACGTACCCCTGGCCGTCAAACTGGGCGGCGCTGCGCCTGAGAGGAACGGTACCGAACGATGAATAGGGCCACATGCAACGGGACGCCTGGCGACTGCGGGAAAACGGGCTTTACCATCATCGAACTATTGGTGGTGCTGGCTTTGTTCGCGTTGACGGCGGCGATTGGGGCCGCGGCCCTGCGCTATGCGATCGAGGAGGGACGGCGCAGCGCGTGTTTGAACAATCTGCGCCAGATGGTGACCGCGGCCTATTTGTATGCGGCCAATCATGACGGTCGTTTCCCGCCGGGAATGGCCTATGAACAGGACGGGAACCGGGTCACCTTGCACGCGTGGGATTTCAGTACCAGCCGCGACTGGGACACGGGCACGCAACAGGTGAAGCCCGGCTTATTATGGCAGGGTGCCGGCGACCTGCGCGTGCAGCAGTGTCCCTCATTCTGTGGCGAATCCAACTGGGACGGCGACCCGTACACGGGATACAATTACAATGTCAGCTATGTCGGTCACGGCATGGGCGAAACAATAACCACGCCGATTCGCACCTCTGAGATTCGCAATCCGTCCAACTGCGTCTTGTTCGGCGACGGCGAGTGGGCGGGCGGTGCCAACAAGTTCATGCGCTCCCCGCGAACGGCGCCTGGGGATGCGGCGTTCTCGGGCCGCTATGCCGGCACGCAAGGTTTCCGGCATCGGGGCTATTCCAACGTCGCGTTTGCCGATGGCCGCGCCGAAAGTCGCCGCGACCGGCACGAAGGCCCTTACGGGAATTTACCCGACCACATCGGCTTTTTATCCGACGACAACTCGTTGTATGACCTCTATTAACGTCATCTGGACCACAAGCTTTCGCCGACAAACTTATAATTCAAAAAGGAACTTCACCATGCAACTTATGACCTTAAAACGAACTTTCCTATCCGCGCTTGTGCTGGTCGGGCTCTCCTCCGCGTCAGCCGCACCGATTCTCGTCGGGACGGGTACGAATCAGGCCAACCTCGTAATCAATTTCAGCAGCGGCGCGATTTATCAATACGAGGTCTTGTTCGATGCCATAGACTGGACCGGCGAGGATCTTCTGGGCCATGTGGTAGACGAGACGGCGCTGGAGTGGGAGGTTCAAGTGTTTTCGTTTGGCACCCTTTTGGATGGCTTATCCATTGACGACCATAGTGATGTCGGCTTCGGCGGGGGCAATAACTGGTGGCAGTACTGGGTCCGCGAGTCGGCGGATGATCCCTGGCAGCAGGCTGCGACAGGATTCTCTGACCGGACGGTCAGCGACGGCGCCTGGGACGGATGGGTCTACGGCAGCGCCAGTCCGCCGATGTTGATTCCGGAGCCTGGCGTGGGTGCGCTGCTACTGCTCGGTTTCGCTGTGCTGGGCGTGCGGCGACGCTTTAGTGCGTAGAGGCTCGGTCGGCGCGTTCACCACCCTTGTATGGCCGTCTGTATGAACGCCAGCGCCAACGCCAGTTCGAGGGCGTAAATCAGGCGCACTTGCATGTTCGTGCGCCGACCAATAAAGAGCGCGTACCAAGAGGCCAGAAACGGCCTTCGCCAAGACCAACGCATCAGGACCAACGCTAGCACCCCGATCACGAACAGGATGCGATGGGCCCAGGTCTGTCCGAACACAGCGATGGCCCACAAAACCAAGGCGCTCACGGCAAAGAATACGGGCCACGGATTGGTTTCCATCGCTTCGTCTTCGATTAAGCGCCCCAATTGCTCCCGCATTTGTTGTGGTGCGCCGATTGCCCACGCGGACTCCAAGACCATCAAGATCCCGATTAGCAGCAAGATAATGTGCGCGAATGTCATGCCGACAGTATGACACAGGATGGATTAGGGAGACAATGGTTCCAACCGATATACGCCGCCATTCGGCGCGTCGGTGGCAAACCAAAGGGCGCCATCCGGACCCTGTACCAATTCCCGGATGCGGCCAAACTGGTTGCGCACCAGCTCCTCCTGATGGACGACCGATTCCCCCTCCAACACAACACGGCGGATGTGCTGCTGGACCAAGGCCCCGACAAACAAATTCCCTTCCCATTCCGGGAAGCCGCTGTCGCGGAGTTGTGCCATGCCGCTGGGCGCGATGGACGGGGTCCAATGAACGACGGGATTGACGACATCCTCCAAATTTTCCGGCAAGGTACCGATCGTTCCTCCACGATATTCTTCCCCGTGCGTGGCGCGAGGCCAACCGTAGTTGAGGCCCGGACGAATGATATGCAAGGCGTCCCCACCCCGCGGGCCATGTTCATGGGTCCACAGCAAGCCCGTGGTAGCGTCATAGATCATGCCTTGCTGATTCCGGTGCCCATAACTGAAAATTTCCGGATGGGCACGCCGACGGTCAACGAACGGATTGTCTGTGGGCACACGACCGTCTGCATGCAATCGAACCACTTTTCCATGATGGGTGTTGAGCCGCTGAGCCAAGTCCCGCTGCCCTCGCTCGCCCAGGGTGACGAAAAGATAGCCATCCGAGTCAAAAACCATACGACTACCGAAATGAATGCCACCCCGCGGAGTCGGCGGATCCATCTGGAAAATGACTTCGAGGTCATGCAAGGCCGTGTCGTGTAGTCGCGCGCGTGCAACGCGGGTACCGATGCCCCCCTGATAATCGGCGGCATAGGACAAATAGATCCACGGATCATCCTCGAAATCGGGGTGCACAATTACATCCAGCAAGCCCCCCTGCCCCAGCGCCCGGACTGCCGGGACGCCGTTCACCGCATGTACCGCCTCCTCGTCCACCAACCAGAGTCGCCCGGGGCGTTCGGTCACAAGCCAGCGGCCATCGGGCAGAAAAGCGATGCCCCACGGATGGGCCAAATCGCGGACCACACGCACCACGCGAAAGGAAACTTCTTCCGAATCGATCCGTTCCTCGACAACGACCTCTTCGCGTACCGGCCCTGCAAGGGCGGGCAGCGCCATCCACCCCACGACCAACAAAATTATCATTGATTGCTTCATACGTTCACCTTCCGCGTCAAAGCGGGAGCCGTCAAGCCCGCTTGGCTGACGCAATTCAGTCCAGCCATGCAGACCACCTGCAGGGCGTGTTGATTTGCCTGCGACGCGGGGGGCGGAGGCCGGTGGTCGGTGGTCGGTGGTCGGTGGTCAGAGCGATGTCGAACACTTTGTCGACAAAGCTCGCGACAAAGCTCACGCCAAAGCTTAGCGGCTTAGGGACAGAGAAACGGCTTAGGGACACGGCTTAGGGACAGAGAAACTGTGCCTTTTAAGATGGCCACAAAAGGCTCAAAAATCACAAAAGTATTTTTGCTACAATGGTTTGTGGCTTATGTGCTTCTTGTGGCCACAGAATTAGGGACAGAGAAACTGTGGTGGCAAGTCCTGCGGGCTGAAGCCCGCGCAGAGCTTCCGGCTAAAGCCGATACTCTGACAATCATAGTTAGCGTTCACCCGAAGGGCTGCTACGCGGTGGGCAAAAGGGTTGAAGCGCAAAGCGCTTCTCGCGTGGGAGCGCGTCAGGCGGGGCCGAGCGCAAGGCGCGCGGGACGGGGCTGGACTCATGTCCGCACCGGCCCGCGCAACACCGCGAT
>SKLK01000087.1 GCA_007123265.1 Kiritimatiellia bacterium | reverse complement strand
TCAGTGAGCCGGTAGATCACCGACACATCCAGTTGACCAGGAAAGCCCTGATCGCCATCCGGACTGCTGCATTGTAGTTCCAGTTGGCCCGCACCGGTGTTTGGGCCCTCGTGCCACAGGAGACTGTCCAAGCCATCGAATCCGCCATGCAGTGTGTGCGCCCCGTGATTGGCGGCCAAGTGGTAGGTCTGCCCGTCCAGCGTGAAACGCGCGTCACGAATACGGTTGGCATAGCGGCCGACGACCGATCCGAAACAGGCCGAGTCAGCGTTGTATTGTGCGGCCAAATCGTGACCGAGGGTAATATCTATGGGCGCACCATTCGCTTCGGGCAAAAGCAGCGAAAGCAGGGTCGCCCCATGATTCATGACGGACAGGCTGAGCCCGTTGCTATTGGAGAGCGTATAACGAAGCACCGTATCCCCGCGAAAATTCTGGCCAAACGCAATCCGTTCCACAGCGGTCTTCTCCTTAGCGTGTCACGACCGATGCGCCGTCGGACGCTTGGCAAACATAGGCGGAAGGGCGTAGTCCGGTGCCATCATGATAGGCCGCTGTCACGGCCGTAACAAAGGCGTCCGCGTGATCTGTCTGCACGAGCGCCACTGCGCAACCGCCAAAACCGGCGCCGGTCATGCGGGCGCCTAAACAACCCTCCACGTTGCGCGAACGCTCCACAATCACGTTCAGTTCCTCGTTCGTGACTTCAAAGTCGTCCCGCAAACTGTCGTGGCTTTCGTTCATAAGTCGGCCCAATGCGACCGCATCCCCTTGCTTCATGGCCGCGGCCGCAGCCACCGTGCGGGCATTTTCAGAAATCACGTGGCGGGCCCGTCTGCGGGTAACGTCCGATAGTTCACCCGCGCGGGCCGCGAATTGGTCCATGGCAACGTCGCGCAGCATCTTAACGCCAAAAAATGCAGCGGCCTCCTCGCATTGTTGGCGTCGCTCGTTATAGGCCGAGTCGACCAATCCACGCCGGGTTGCCGTGTCCAAAATCACCACCGACGTACCTGACGGTAGCGGCAGGGGGGTGGCGTCGAGTGAGCGGCAATCAATCAGCACCGCATGATCCGCCTGTCCAACTGCTGAGATCATCTGATCCATGATGCCGCAATTGACACCGACCCACTGATTTTCCGCCAGTTGTGAAATCAATGCCATCTTGGGCGCATCCCAGGGGAACCCGGATACTTCAGCGAAGGCTTTCGCAACCGCTAATTCGTACGAGGCGGATGAGGAAAGCCCGGCACCCAGCGGAACATCGCAGATCGTCGTGCCTTCCCACCCTGTTAGGGGGTAGCCGGCATCTTGCAGGGCCCAGGCCACGCTCTTGGGGTATTCCTGCCAGCCCTTGTCTTTGTTAAGCTGCTCCAGATCGAACGTGCAGGATTCATCATGATCCATGGAGTGAAGGAAAACTGTACCATCGGTACGTGGTCGAAGCGCGATCCATGTGTGGCGATCAATCGCCAGCGGCATGACGAAGCCTTCGTTGTAATCGGTATGTTCGCCAATCAGGTTCACCCGGCCCGGCGCACGAACGACAATATCCGGCGAAGCGCCAAAGCGCTGCGTGAAATCTGCGATGACTTGGTCTTGTAGCGACATAATCTACTCACTTGTCTTGATAGCCGTCCGGATGCGCTTGATGCCAACGCCAGGCGCTGGCGATGATCTCGCGCAGTTCCGGGAAACGCGGCTGCCAACCTAGCTCTTTACGAATCTTTTCGCTGCCTGCGACCAGGATCGCCGGATCGCCGGCCCGTCGCGGAGCCACCTCTGCGGGAATCTCGTGTCCGGTGATCTCGCGCGCGGTATCAATCACTTGCTTGACCGAATAGCCCGCGCCATTGCCGAGATTGTACACGCAGTTGCCGTGCTCCAACGCGTCGAGTGCGAGAATGTGGGCTTGGGCGAGGTCGACGATGTGGATGTAGTCGCGGACACAGGTGCCGTCGATCGTGTCATAATCATCCCCGAACATCTTCACGCTGGCGCGCTTGCCCAGCGCCACTTGCAGCACGATCGGAATCAGGTGCAGTTCGGGATCATGATCTTCGCCCCGCTCTGCGGATGCGCCGGCGGCGTTGAAGTAGCGCAAGCAGGCATAGCGAATCCCATAAATGGTCGAATACCAATGCAGCATGCGCTCAATGAAGTATTTCGATTCGCCATACGGGCTGCCCGGAATAATGCGTTCGTCTTCGGTAATCGGAATGTTCTCCGGCTGATCAAACAGGTTGGCCGTCGAAGATAAAATGAATTTGCTGACGCCATGCTGGGACATGGAGCTTAGCAGGTTCAGCCCGTTGACCACATTATCGCCCAAATAGATGTCCGGGTTTTGCATGGACTCGCCCACCAGCGATTTGGCAGCGAAGTGCATAATGGCGTCGGGTTTATGTTCGCTCAGGACGCGGTCAATGAACGCGCGATCCGACAAATCGCCGACCTCCAACTGCGCGTCGGGATGCACCGCAGCGCGGTGACCGAGCGAGAGGTTATCCAGTACGACAACCGACTGGCCGGCCTTGATTAATTCCTCGACCGCTACACTACCAATATAACCGGCGCCGCCGGTGACAAGTATCTTCATTTGATTCCTCCTTCGCGGCGTAGGTGCTTGCCGCCTGTCAGTAAAGTTCTTACGCCTGTTGCTTGTAATGGATGTCGGCAACCTGGCGTAGTCGCTCGGCGGCCTGTTCGGCGGTCAAATCACGTTGCGCTTCCGCCAGCATCTCGTAGCCCACCATAAATTTTTTCACGGTAGCCGATCGCAGTAAGGGGGGAAAGGCATGGGCATGGAGTTGCCAGTGCTGGACCTCCGCATCCGCCGTCCCGCCCGTCGGCGCACCGTGCCAGCCCATGGAGTAGGGAAACGAACACTCAAATAGATTGTCATAACGGGTGAGCAGTTTTTTCATGATCTCGGCCAGAGCGGTGCGTTCCCTGTTCTCTAGATCCTGTATCCGCAGGACGTGTCGCCGGGGCAGCAACAAGGTTTCGAAGGGCCAGACGGCCCAGAAGGGGACGACAGCGATCCAATCGTCGTTCGCTTCAACGATGCGCTCCTGTTGCTGGCATTCCAGCTCGAGATAATCTATCAGCAGGACGGTGCCCTGCCTCTCGAAATAGGCGCGTTGTTGCGCGTCCTCCTTGGCGGGCTCGTTCGGCAGTGAATCCGTTGCCCAGATTTGTCCGTGCGGGTGGGGGTTGGAGCAGCCCATCACGGCGCCCTTGTTTTCAAACACCTGCACCCACCGATAGGTTTGTCCGAGGTCTGCAGCTTCCCTTGCCCATAGGTCGATCACGCCGCGGATGGCATGGAGGGGCATCTCGGGTAGGGTCAGGTTGTGTTGCGGGGAAAAGCAGATGACACGGCAGGTCCCCCGCACGCCTTCCGCCCGGAATAGGTCGTTACCCGCAAATCCCAGTTCGCCTCCTTCCGGCAAGACCGCTGCATAATCATTGGTAAATACGAACGTCTCTTGGTAGTCCGGATTGCGCTCGCCGCCTGCCCGTTCGTTGCCCGGGCATAGATAACAGCTTGGGTCGTAGGCCGGGCGGTCATCGCCGCCTTGCTTTTCCTGCTGTCCCTGCCATGGACGTTGGGTGCGATGCGGTGAGACCAGGATCCAGTCGCCGGTCAGCGCGTTATAGCGGCGGTGCGGTTGATTGAGATCATCCGTGTTCATTCAGTCCTCCTACCGGCCTACGGTCCATCCCGTGTCCCAGAGACGCGGCGTATGGATTGTTTCCCAGTCGGCAATCGCCGCCTGTAGTTCCCGCACCTTCTCGGGGTACCGATCCGCTAGATTCTCGGTTTCGCTGAGGTCTTCGCGCAGGTTGAACAGCCTCGGCTGCGTGTCGTCATTCATCAGTTTCCAGTCCCCACGCCGAACCGTGCTGCTCGCCGCTCGCTTCCAGAACAATTGTTTATGAGGCGGCTCGGCGATCTCGCCCGTTACATAGGGCATCAAATTTACGCCATCGAATTCGCGGTCATCGGGCAATTCCCCGCCCGCCACCGCAACGGCGGTCGGCACGACATCATACGCGATGACCGGATGATCATACACCGTACCGGCAGGAATCACTCCGGGCCATTGCATCATGTAGGCGACGCGAATGCCGCCTTCGAACTCCGATCCTTTCATGCCACGCAGTGGCGTATTATCAGAAGCATTTTGATAGGTGGGTCCACCATTGTCGTTGAGGAAGATTACCAGCGTGTTCTGATCCAAGCCGGTCTCTTCAAGAAAATCCAATACGCGCCCGATCTCCCGGTCCATGCTTAAGGACATGCCGGCCAGCGCGCGTCGTTTGGGGTCTTCGATATGCGAAAAGAGCGCCTCATCTTCCGGTTTAGGCTGCATGGGGGCATGCGGCGCAAAATGCGACAGGTAGACGAAGAAGGGTTGATCGCTTTCTTGCGACATGAACCCTATCGCTTCATCGGTTAGCACCTCCGTCATGTACCCGGTCGGATAGATGAAGTCGGTATTGCGCATCATCCGTTGGCCCAGGTCGCGCGCCGGATCCTCAAGCCAGTAGGAGCGCGACCCCGCCAGAAAACCATAGAAATAGTCAAAGCCGCGCACCAATGGGCGAAATTGTTCGCGCACACCTTGATGCCACTTCCCGATAATGGCCGTGCGATACCCCTGCGCCTGCAACAAATCGCCAATCGTGAGCTCGTCAACCGGCAATCCTTCAAGATCGGGATCATTCGATGGAATCGTCCCCGCGACCGGCAAATTGAGGTGAAATCCATAGCGTTGTTGATACCGACCGGTTAGCAGGCCCGCGCGGGAGGGCGCACAGACGGATGCGGCGACGTAGCCCGACGAGAACATCGCGCCATTCTCTGCGATTCGGTCAATTTCAGGCGTCAAGAGGCCGCGCCCCTGACCAAAGGCGGAAATATCCGCATAGCCCGCATCATCGGTAAAAATTAGGACGATATTGGGTTTTGGCTTAGCATGTACCGCAAGTGGCACAATTAGCAGCATCATGGCCAGTATGAATCGTTTCATCACGCGCTCCTGTTCTTCAGGTTACCGGAATCGCAGCGTTTTCCGCCGAATCGGTTCCGAGTGAAGTTAAGTGTCCAACGGGTAAAACAAGTGTGAGGAAAATGCAAGAAATAATTTGCATAACAATATCATTTTTTTTACAGTATTGCGCATATGTTTAGATTTCGAGTCAAGGGTGCCCGTTGGGGCGGAGTTTTACGTGTGAGGGAGGCATAAGATGTTGGTACGGAGGATTGGGTGTTGGGTCTGTGTGCTGATGCTATCTCTGGCTTGGGGGAGTGCAGCGGTTGCAACCAGCATGAGTGAAAATCAATCCAATGACGTGATGTGGATCGAAGATCTGTTGGCGCCGGCGCAGATCATTCGTGATGTAGTTGTGACCCCGCCGGGTGCATTGCAGTTTACGTCGGTGGATGACGATTCGTTCAGCTTGGTGGGTGAGCTGCCGGGACGGACGACGACTGTGGTACTGCGACCGGAATCGGGGCGGTGGGATATATCCGCATACAGTTATTTTCGCGTCGACTTGGTCAATAATGGGACCGGCCTGGTCTGGATTCGGGGACGACTCGATAATCCCGGCGCAGAGGATTGGTGGAATAGCGCGCCTTCGCAGGCCTTTATCATGCCGGGCGAACGAGCCACATTGGGTTTCCCATTTCCGCGCGCAAACGATCAGAATGATGCACCAGCCATTTTTGGCCAGCAAAGTGGCAAGCCAAATGGACACCGCGCCCATTGGAAAGCATTTGACCCTGCGAATGTGATTGCATGTCGACTGGTAATTCAGTCCACCGCATCGGAGCTGAAACTGGAGGATTTGGTTATCAGTGTGGCCTACCCATACGGTGTAGAAGCCAATGCGGAGCGGATGGAATTGCCGTTTTTGGACCGGTTTGGCCAAGTCCGGCAGTTGAACTGGGATGGCAAGGTGCATTCAGCGGAAGAGTTGCAGCAGCGACATGAAGACGAATTGATCGCCCTTGGCCATGACGAGGGGCCGACGGCATTCAATCAGTTCGGTGGTTGGGCCGAGGGGCCGCAGTTGGAAGCGACGGGTTTCTTCCGGACGGAGAAGGTAAATGATCGCTGGTGGCTGGTTGATCCGGAAGGGCGTTTGTTCTTCTCGCATGGCGCCAATAGTGTTGGGTTTGGTCAACGCACACCCATCCCCGGGCGAGCCGACTTGTTTGAATGGTTGCCGGAATCCGGCGATGAGCGGATGGCCGGTGTGGTGGAAGAGGATCAGGCGCATTTTATGGTGGCCAACCTGGTCCGCACCTTTGGTGCCGAGTGGCAGGAACCGGCGCGTGACCGGTTGCACCGGCGCTTGCGACAATGGGGGATGAATACGCTGGGCGCGTGGTCGGACAACGAACTGATGTCGGATCGGCGTACGCCCTACACGGCCATCTTGCATGCCGGCGGGCATTGGTCGCCGCTGGGCTACGGGATATCCGACCCGTTTGCACCCGACTTTAAGGAACGCATAATGACCGGCTTGCAGCGCACGATGCCGAACGGGGAAGACCCATGGTGTGTGGGCGTCTTCATCGACAACGAAATCGATTGGACGGAACCCTTCGTGCACAACACGTTTGCTCGACCCGACTGGCAACCGGCTCGGCGTGCCTTATTGGAATGGCTGGAAGAGAAATATGGCGATGTCCAGCGCCTGAACGTGGCTTGGGAGACATCGTTTGAATCCTGGGACGCGATCCGCGAGATCCCGGAGCATGGCAATGCGGCCTTTGAAAGCGATGTCTCCGACCTGAAGCGCTTAATAGCCGGCACCTACTACCGCATAACGCGAGAGGCCATGCGGGAGGTCTTGCCCAATACACTGTATCTGGGATCGCGCCAGCATAAAGGTGATATCGAAGCCTATGAAGAGTCGATTCGCTACCTCGATGTGATCAGCTTCAACACCTATCAACCATTGGCTGGATCTCAATTGCCGCGGGGCGCAGACATTCCCGTTCTCGAGACGGAGTTTCACTTTGCGGCGCCGGATCGCGGTGTGCCCGGTGTCGGATTGATGCCCGTGGGTGATCAACTGCAACGGAGTCGCTCCTACATTGCGTATGTTGTTTCGTCTCTCCAGCATCCGAATGTCGTCGGCACCCATTGGTTCGCTTTTCCTGATCAGTCTGCGGCGGGGCGACCGGGCGAAAACTATCAAATCGGCTTTGTCGATGTCACAGACACACCCTATGCAGAGATCACGGAGATCACCCGGATCATGTCCGAAAGGATGTACGACATTGCGATGGATCCATCGACGCCTTTGTTGGAGGTGCTGGAATCCATGTGGAGCGAAGAACCGTCTACGACAGATCCAACCTATGCGTACACGGTCGCGCAAGTCCATGGCGTTGATTTGCAGGCCCAGGCGGATGGTTTCGCCGCTCGCGGAGATGGATCATTCCGGATTCACCTACAGCCAGCCGATGAAAGCTTCTGGGATTTGAGCACTGTGCAGTTACTCGGTTTAATGCTGCACAACCGAGGTGCCAGCGATGTCATTTTTGACCTAAAACTGCGCAACCCAGATGCCACCGATTGGTCCAATTCGGCGCTGGGACGCACGATTGTCAAGCCGGGCGAATCGATTCCGCTCGGCATTGCCCTGCAACGATTGTCGGACTATGCCGCGACGCATCCTGCCTTTTTGCGTATGTCGGGGCGCCCGGACCGCTATTTCCGGCACTGGCACACATTTGACCCCGCACGAGTCCGGGAGTTGGTCATTCATGGGCGCTCGAGCGCTCCGGTCGAATTTGATCTGGGGGCCATGTTCCCATTGCGCAAGGTTCGCCCGGCATGGGCGGATCGGCTCCCCTTGATTGACCCGTATGGACAGTACATGCAGGTCACGTGGCCCGGAAAAGTATTTCTCGATGACGACCTTACCGATGCGATCGATGCAGAGGCAGCGCTCGTTGCTGGATTGCCGCAGGCGGAGGAGTTCAATCAGTTCGGTGGTTGGGCCGCTGGACCTCAATTGGACGCGACAGGTTTTTTCCGTACCGCACAGGTGGACGGACGCTGGTGGTTTGTCGATCCCGAGGGGCGTTTGTTTTGGTCGTTCGGCATGAATTGCGTGGGGATCGATTATGCGGGGCAAACACCGACCGAACGCGATCACAGCATCTTTTTCAACCTGCCGGGCGAAGATGATCTGGTCTTCGGCGCGTTTCATGTCGGATTGGCCGTAGAAGAGAATTTCGTCGAAATTTCTGATGTGCCGCATTACGACTACACCGGCGCGAATCTATTCCGCAAATATGGCGATGACTGGCCAGCTCGGCAGGTCGCGAGTGATCTTCAACGCATGCGCTATGCCAACTTGAATACGATTGGCGCATGGTCGGATGTAGCGCTGCGCGAAGAGCGGGCCATCCCGTATGTGGCGATGATTCATTATGTCTATGATGAGGCCGCTACCAAATTACCGGACCCGTTCCATCCCAACACCCGCACGTATATCCGGCAGGCACTGGAGGACTATCCTGTTAATTTCCGTGAAGATCCCTGGTGCCTCGGCGTCTTTGTCGATAACGAATTGCACTGGCACAACGATGCGCGTCACTTGGTGGCTGCGATTCTCGGGCATCACGAACCGCGCACGCCGGTCCGGCGCGCATTTCAAGATTGGTTGGAGTCAAACTATATGCATCTGGACGCGTTCAATGCCGCATGGGGATTGAGCTTGATGAGTTGGGACGACCTTCAGATCATCACGGATCCAGCGGTATTCGCGAATGCCGATCCGGTGGATTGCGCCGCGCTGGCGGCGTACTTTGCCGATCGTTTTTTTGGCATGATCCGTGACGAGTTGGATGCCTTTTCAGGTAATCATTTGTATCTCGGTTCCCGGATGAATGCAGCGCCTCCGGAAGTGCTTGAATCGCTGGCGCGTCACGCCGATGTGATCAGTGCGAACATCTATTCCTATGATCCGTCACCGGGCCGATATGGCTCAACAGACAAGCCCGTGCTGATCGCCGAATTCCATTTTGCCAATGTGGCCGGAAACAATCTGGGCGGCGGGCTACGCAGCGCCCAGGATGCCGAGCAGCAGGCCCGTCAGCTCCGGGCCTATATGCACGAGGCGGTCCGGCACCCGCAGATTATAGGTGTGCACTGGTTCCAATGGCGCGATCAGAGTGTGGCGGGACGCTATGATGGGGAAAATTTCGATATCGGTCTCTTCGATGTGGCCGATCGTCCCAAGCCGCAGTTGATTCGGGCCTTTGCCGAAAGTGGTCGAGACCTTTACGAACAGCGAGGAGCGCCATTGCGGGCGATTGATTGAAGATCCCGGCGGCCCTTTCGGCGCCGGAACCCAGCGTGGTGGTAACCCCAGAATCAGGAGAGAGTCAGATGACAAGCAACACAGATGACATTAAGCCGGGAGCGGCGGGTCCTGTTCGCGATAGCGGCAAGTTGTCGTTTCGAGAGAAGTTTTCGGTCGGTACCGGCGGACTGACCGTTTCGCTTGGCAATCAAAGCGTACGGACCACGGGCCAAGGTGTCCTCAACATGATTCTCGGTATCAACGCCTTTTGGGTTGGCGTCGTGCTGGCGATTCCATTGCTTTGGGACGCGATCACCGACCCAATTATGGGCAATCTCTCCGACAACTTTAAATCCAAGTTCGGCCGCCGCCGTCCCTTTATCTTGCTTGGTGCGGTTTTGATGGGCATCACATTCGCGTCCATCTGGATGATTCCGATGCATTGGAGTGACGCGGGCAAGCTGGCGTGGTTCCTGGTCACCAGCCTGCTGTTTTACACCTCGTACACCATTTTCTCCGTTCCCTTTATCGCGTTGACCTATGAAATGACGCCGGATTATGACGAGCGCACGTCGGTGCAAGGGTATGTCACGTTTTGGAATCGACTGGGCGAAATGACCTACATGGCGTTGATTCCTTTGTCGGCTGTGTTCATTGCCTGGCGTTACGGTTACGAGGAGTCCGTCAGCCTCACGACCGAAGAGCGGATGGAAGGTATTCGCTTCGCCGCCGCCCTTTATGGTGGTCTCGGCATGACGCTGTTCGGTATGTTGCCCGCCTTTTTCGGCAAGGAGCGGAACTACTACCTGAACGTGAAAGAGCAGCGCGGGAAGCGGGATCCATTCTGGCAATCCGCCAAGCTCACGCTGCGTAACCGCGCGTTCGCGATCCTGTGCACGTTAGCCGTTTTCACAATTATTGCCGGTATCTTCGCCAGTAATATGGACTGGTATTTACTGATCTATTATCTGTCGGACGGCGATGTGGCGCTGGGAACCCAATGGAAGTTATTTGTCACCATTGGTTATGCTGCGGTAGGCATTCTCGGAATTCCGCTGATTGTGTGGGTCACCGGGAAAATGACCAAGATTCATGGGTTCATGGTCATTTATGGGATGATGGTCCTTAATGCCGTGGTGCGTTGGTTCGTTTATCGGCCGGGGCGTTTCGACACAACCTTGAGCTGGGGGAGTGTTGAGGCGGCGGGTGCCTCGCTGGGCGCCATCTTCCAGTCGCTGATTTGGCTGGACCCCTTGACGGGTGGCATGTTCTGGATCGGGGTAGGGGTGCTGGGGCAATCCCTCATCGCCGACGTTTGCGACGACGATGAAATCAAGAATGGTCACCGGCGTGAAGGCATGTTTGGAGCCATTTACGGGTGGACCATGAAGGCGTCCTTCGCCATCAGCTTTGTCATGATCGGCGTTTTTCTAAATGCGATTGGTTTCGATCCCGGCGCCGAGAGTCAGTTGCCTGAAACCTATTTTAACATGCGCGTGGCTATGTGCCTGGGGGCTGCTGGTCCGGCCATTCTCTGCTTTATTCTATTGCAATTCTATCCATTGACGAAGGAGAAGGCGGAAGAAAATCGACTCAAACTGGAGGCTATGCGAGGCACACCGAATCTGCCATGAAGAAAGTGATTTTTTCTGATATGTATTTCGGCGGGGATTATACCCCGGAGCACTTCCCGTCCGAGGTGATGGTGGAGGACATGCGCCTGATGAAGAAGGCGGGCGTCAATCTCGCCACCATCAATGTATTCAGTTGGGCACAACTACAGCCGAACGAAGACACGTGGACCTTTGAGTGGCTCGACGAGCTCATGGATACGTTGGCTGCCAACGGCATCGGCGCGGATCTGGGTACCGCTACGGCGTCGACGCCGGCGTGGATGGCCAGGAAGTATCCCGAGATACTGCCGGTGGACGAAACGGGCTTGTCGTTTCATCACGGTTCGCGCCAGACCTTTAATCCGAATAGTCCGAAGTACCGCGCGCTCAGCGCCGTGTTGGTGCGGAAGATTGCCGAACGCTACAAGGATCATCCAGCGCTGCGCATGTGGCACGTCAACAACGAGTTGTCCCATCAGGTCAACTACGACTACGGCGAAATCACCATTCGCAAGTTCCGGGACTGGTGCAAGGCGCGCTTTGGCACCTGCGAGAAGATGAATAAGTCCTGGGGCCTGCATTTCTGGGGCAACAATGTCTACGAATGGGATGAACTGATGCCGCCGATGCGTACGGCGCATCAAGTGAACACGAGCTTGTTGCTTGACTGGAAACGCTTCACGAACGACTGCTACATGGAGGTGGCCAAGGCCGAAATCGATATCCTGCGTGAGGTGACGCCGGATGCCCCGATCACCACCAACTTGTTGTATGAGTTCAAGACGCTTGACTATTTTCAGTGGGCGGCGTTGGTTGATTTTATCTCGGTCAGCTCGTTTCCAGATCCCAAAATTACCAATCATCCGGGCGAAGCCGCACTGAGCCATGACATCATGCGCGGCTTGAAGGATCAGCCCTTTGTCCTGCTCGAACAAGCACCCAGTCAGGTGAATTGGCGCTTGGCAAATGTGAACAAAAAGCCGGGCGTGATGCGGCTCTGGAGTCACCAAGGCATGGCGCATGGTTCGGATGGCTTCCTGTTTTTCCAGTGGCGCGCGTCCGTCCACGGCTCGGAGAAGTTCCACTCCGCCATGGTGCCGCATCGCGGCGAAAACTCGCGCGTGTTCCGCGAGATCACACAGCTCGGCCAGGAGCTGCCGCGGTGCAAGGAAATGGTGGGCAGCCGCGTGAAGGCGGATGTGGCCGTTGTCCTGGATTACAATAACTGGTGGACCGTCGAATTTACGCCGGGCCCAACCGCGCTGCTGGATTACCTCGAGAATCTCAAGGCCTATCACTATGCGCTATTCGAGGAGAATATCACCACCGACGTGATCCCCGTCGATCGCGACCTGAGCCGGTACAAGGTCGTCATTGCGCCTTTGCTATACATGATTAAGCCAGGCTTCAAAGAGGCCGTTGAACAATTTGTCGCCGCAGGCGGAACCTTCATCACCACCTTCTTTAGCGGTGTCGTGAATGAGTTCGATGAAGTGTTCAGTGGCGGTTATCCCGGACCACTGAGCGAGGTGCTGGGACTGAACGTGGAAGAATTTGAGGCCATGAAACCCTACGTCAAGAACAGCGTGATCGTGTCTGATGCGTTGCCGGAGCTGGCGGGCGAATACGAGTCTACGTTGTGGTGTGATATCCTCCAGTTGAACGGTGCCCAGCCGCTGGCGACCTATGGCAGCGACTATTTTAAGGGCCGTCCTGCCGTCACGGTCAATTCATTTGGCGCAGGCCGCGCGTATTACGTCGCCACCTTGCCGTCGAACATGTTTCTGCGTCCGTTCCTGAAACACGTCTGCGCGCAGCACGGTGTGATGCCGGTATGTGAAACGCCGGAAGGCGTCGAGGCCGTAATTCGGGAGCGGGAGGGCCGTCGGTATCTCTTTATTTTGAATCACAACTATGAACCGGTCGAAGTCACACTGCCGGCCGGAGAACGATTTGATGTGCTTGCACAGAAAAAGGTGAGTGGAACGGTCACGATGGAGGCCGTTGGGGCGATGATCTTGAAAGAGGAGACCGCATATGAATAACGAGGCAGAACGAAAGAAATACGGATTCACGTTGCCGGCCCAGGCGGGTTTGGACGATGTCGTGCTGGATTTAGCCGAGCGCTGGGGCGCAGATGCGTTTCGCGACTCGGATGGTACCCTGCTGTCCGACTCCATCACCAGTTTGGGGTACGACATCTATTCCACGCTATGTTTGATCCGGGCGGATCAGGAGTGGAACAAGGCCCATCCGGAGGATAACCAACAAAAGTATCTCTTCTCCACGCCGCAGACCGCCCGCGACACGACCATGGAGATCGATATCCTGGCGCGCTATTCGCCGGAGCAGTACCGGATTGATGAAATCAACGATTGCAAAAAGTACTGGGAAGTCGTCAACCGCACCACGGGCGAAGTCGTGCCGACCACGGACTGGGATTATGCCAACGGCATCGTCACGGTTCGCAACTGTGCCAAGTGGAATGTCTACAGCGTCAATTTCCTTGTCTACCAGATTTGGGAAACGACCTCGATGTACAACCATCTCACCAACGATTGGGGCGACAAGCCGCATCAGTCGGGCATCGATCCTCGCAAGAAAGCCACACGCGAGCATCTTGCCAAGTTTCTCGATAAATGGCTCGAAACGCATCCGGATACCGACTTTGTCCGCTTCACTTCGATGGCCTATCAATTTCCCATCATCACCGATCCGCACCATCGCACGCTGTATCAGGATTGGTACGGCTATCTTGATTGCATGTCGGCCCAGGCACTGGACGAGTTTGAGGAAAAGAAGGGATATCGTTTGCGCCCCAACGATATCGTGGAAGATGGCTATTTCAATTCCACGGATCGTGTGCCCAGCAAGGCGTATCTTGACTGGATCGAGTTCATTCACGAATTCATGGTCGAGTGGGCGAGTCAGTGTGTGAAGCAGGTGCACGACGCCGGAAAGAAAGCGGTGCTGTTCTATTGTGATCACTGGATTGGTACGGAACCCTATCGACCGGCCTTCCAGCAGATCGGGTATGACGGCATCATTGGGCCCTGTATTAACGGACGCGAAGTGCGTCGTATTGCCGATGTGCCCGGCGATCTGGTCAAGGAGCTGCGACTCTATCCCTATTTCTTCCCCGTCGACCTACTGGACAAGCCGACCTTTTCGGAGGGGGGCGATCCCGTGGCGGACTGCAAAAAGTATTGGATGTGGATCCGCCGCGCGATGCTGCGCAAGTTAGTGCACCGCATCGGCTATGGCGGCTATCTTGATCTCGCCATCAAGTATCCGGACTTCATCGACTATCTTGAGTGCCAAACCAAAGAGTTTTACGGCATCTGTGAGCATACAGACTTCACGCCCGTGGAAAACGCGCCGTTCAAAGTCGGGATCCTGAATGCGTGGGGGGCGCATCGGTCCTGGGGATTTGATCAGACCTGGCCGGAAGGCGGGATTACCGAATCCTTGTCCGGACAACCCTTTGACTTGGTCTGGATGAACTTCGACGATATCCGCAAGGGTATTCCGAAAGATATCGGCGTGATCATTAACCTCGGTTTGGCCGGTACGGCCTGGAGCGGCGGATCCAATTGGGCTGACCCCAAAGTCGTCGCGGCGATCCGCGCGTTTGTCGATGGCGGCGGCGGCTTGGTCGGAGTCCTCGATCCGACCGCTCACGAAAACGGCGGTGCGTATTATCAGCTATGGGATGTGCTCGGTGTGCAAAAAGAAGTCGGTTTATCGAATGACACCAAGAAGGTTATCCCAACGGATCTGGTCGAGGGACATTTCCTCGCCGCCGACTTTGTTGATGGCGTTCCGAGACTCGGCAAGCATGTGCAGGGCGTTTATCCCTGTCTTGAGTCCACCCAGATTATCGCGAAGGACGCGGACGCTAACGTCACCATTGCCACCAATGATTTTGGGCGGGGTAGGGGCGTGTATCTGGCTGGATTCCAATTGGGGGCAGAGCAGAATCGTTTGCTGCAGCGTGCCATCTGGTATGCGGCGGGCCGCGAAAAGGAGATGGAGACGCGCTGGTATACTGACAACATTCATACCGAGATCGCGGGCTATCCGGAAACCGGCAAATATATCGTCATCAATAACTCCAACGACCCGCAAACCACCGTGATTTCAGACGGTGCGAGCGAAAGGCGAACGGTGGAACTGACGGCGAATGCCTCCAAATGGTTTGATCTGGCCGGAAATGAAATAGAACAAGCCGATGCGCCTGGTGCCATGCACGAAGAGGCGGCCTCTGTCTAGGCCTCGACGGAGCGGAAGGAGAGGTCTATCGTGATTCAGCGGATACTGCGTAGAGCCGTTCTGGCCTGTTTCCTCTTCACCTGGTTTCCGTCCTCGGGCGAAGCCGATGTAAAGAAGCCGAATATCATTCTTTTCTTTATCGATGATATGGGAGTGATGGATACCTCCGTGCCGTTCTTGACGGATGCGGAGGGGGAGCCCAAGCGGTACCCGCTGAATGACTTCTACCGTACACCCAACATGGAGCGATTGGCTGAAATGGGCGTGCGGTTCAATAACTTCTACGCGATGAGCGTTTGTTCACCCTCCCGCGTATCGTTGCTGACTGGGCAAAATCCGGCCTTTCATCGCACCACAAACTGGATCCGGTTCGATCAGAACAACGCCGGACCACTAGGTCCGCCGGAATGGAACTGGCGCGGCATGAAGAGCGATGATGTATCCTTGCAGGGCCTGCTGCGTGAACATGGTTATCGCACCATCCATATCGGCAAGGGCCACCTGGGACCGCTGGGTTCAGAGGGAGCGGATCCGGCGAATCTTGGGTTCGATATCAATATCGCCGGCAGCGCTTACGGCATGCCGGGCAGTTACCGGGGCGAGGATCGGTTTGGCGCGATTTCGGGCGGTTGGCCTGCGCCGGTTCCGGATCTGGAGAACTATCATGATCAGGATATTTGGCTCACCGAGGCACTCACGCTGGAAGCGAAAGAGCAGCTCACCAAGGCGGTAGAGGATGAGCGGCCCTTCTTCTTACACTTCTCGCATTATGCTGTCCACGACCCATTTGAAAGTGATCCCCGTTTCGCAGCGCACTATATCGCTTCCGGCAAGAGCGCGGATGTGCAGGCGTTTGCCACGCTGATCGAGGGAATGGACAAGTCGTTGGGTGACACGCTGGATCACCTCG
>SKLK01000246.1 GCA_007123265.1 Kiritimatiellia bacterium | reverse complement strand
GTCAGCGCCTCAATGTGTCGCCAGCCATTGGCGCAGGGCCGGGGCGTTGGCATTTTCCGGATCAAGTTCGAGTACGCGTTGGTAGTGGTACCGGGCATCCCCATGGGTCGATGGATCCGCCGCGTAGATGATGCCAAGCAACAAATGGGTTGGCACATGGTCACGGTTGAGCCGCAACGCGCGGCGCAGGGCCGTGATCGCTTCCGGGGTGGCGCCTTGGCCATGCTCGACCAGCCCGAGGTTGTACCAGGCCATCACATTGCGCGCACTTAATTCCAACGTCTGCTGAAAGGCCGCACGCGCGGCGTCCAGGTTACCGAGCTGATATTCCACCACCCCCAGTTGGTAGAAGGCGGATGAGCGCGTGGGATCCAAGCTGGTGGCGCGGGAAAAGTAGAGCCGCGCACTGGCCCAATCTCTAGCGCGTTGATACGCCATGCCCCGCTCAAACGCCTGCTGCGCCTGTCGCTCACGCTGCACCTGTTCCGGCGTGGGCGACGGTGCCGTAACCGCAGGTTCAGGTGGCGGGGCGGGCTCCGGTTCCGGCGGCGGGGGCCGCAATCGAGCAATGGATTCCGTCGCGCGGATTACGCGGGGATCCCGGGGGAACCGGGCTTGAAACGTCTCGTAGGTTTCGATTGCGCGACGGTCGGCACCGGCCTGGTCATACAACGTAGCCAGCCGCCAGAGCGGACCTGGATCATTCGGCTGCAAACGGGACGCGCGGGTCAAGGCATCCAGCGCCTGATCATACTCCTGCATGGACGATGCCGCAGCCGCCAGAAACAACCAGGCTTGGCTCGACTCAGCATCCAGTTCAACCGCCCGCTGGAAGGTAGGCAACGCATCTGTCGGCCGGTCCCGATCCAGATAGTGCCGACCCAATTCCGTATGCAGCCTGGCAGAATCCGGCAATTGCTCGACTGCGGTGCGCAAGATTTCCTCTTCCCGATCCCGCTGTCCCTGCTGGCGAGCTTGCGCGGCCAAGGCCAAATAGCCAGCCGCCGCACGTTGCGTTTCACCCGCCTCCACCCGCTCCGCCAAGGTCGCCAATCGATCCCGCCACGTGGGCGGCACCGGCCCATCCGCTTCCGCAGGTTCATCGTCCGGCTCATCCTCCTCCAGTTGGGGCGCCGTGGGCGACGGACGGCGGCGTAAGTCAGCCACCTGCTGGCGTGCCGACAAGGCACGCTCGCTGGTTCCGGCCACCTCGATGTATTGCTGAAAATACGCAATCGCGTGGTGACGCTCCTCCGGCCATTCGGCATAGATGCGGCCGAGGTTGTAAAGGGCCGGTTTATACTGGGGATCGCGTTCCAAGGCTTGCAGGCAAAACGAGACCGCTTGCTCCAGATCGCCATCGGCAAATTCCAGCAAGGCCAAGCGGGTCAGGATACGGGGCGACCGTGGCGCGCGGTCACGGGCCTCGAATAAGGCGCGTCGCGCGTCCCGGCGCCCCGCTTCGCCCTGATACGTTTTGGCCATGTACTCCCACGGCCGGGCATCGCGCGGTTGCAGATTCGCGGCGGCCTGGAAATAGGCGCGGGCGGTGACCCAGTCTTCACGGGCCAAGGCCAATACCCCCAAGTTAAAGGCGGGTTCAAAAAGGGTCGGCACCTGTTCCTGACTCTGCTCGAAATAGCGCGCAGCCTGTTCTCCATCGCCTTGTCGCCAAGCAATATCGCCCAAATAATGATAGGCATAGGCCCGCAACCCCGCATCGGTGGCCTCGCTTGCCACCCGGCGAAAGAGTTCCGCCGCCCGCTCGAACCGCTCCCGCTCATACTGGCGCAGCCCCTGCTCAAACTGGCGGTCACCGGCCAAATCGGCACAACCTATCAAGCCAAGCATCACTCCCCAAACGAGCCACCGACCAAGCCTTTGCCCTTGTGATTGCTTTGTCATAGTGGATCATAGTATTTGATACTGGAAATCTTAGCAAGCACCGTACAAAGGTCGATCGCACCGATGTCCACGCCTATACGCACATGCCGCATCCAACATAAACCGGGACCGTCCCCCTCGCGGGGAGCGATCCGCTTGAACCGACCGCTATTGACGGGGAACGTTGAATGACCTGGCTTTGGACCATTCAAGTGCCCGGCTTGCTGGCGCTGCTGGTCTGCTCGGCCTTCTTCTCCAGCGCGGAAGTGGCGTTGTTTTCCCTTAACCCGCTCGCCTTGCGCCGACTCGCGGAAAAACATCCGCATGCGGCCGCTCATATCCGGGATGTACTGTCCCCGCCCACACGGCTGTTATCGACCATCCTTATCGGCAACACGCTGGTGAATGTGCTGCTGGCGGTCCTTGGCTACGCGATTCTGATGGTGTGGTTATCGGAACATGGGGAATGGATTGTGATCGGGGTGATGACGCTCTTGCTGCTTATTTTTGGCGAGGTCGTGCCCAAGCGAATTGCTTTCCTTTGGCCGGAAAAGGTGGCGCTGCTCTATGCCGCACCGTTGATGTGGATTATGCGCATCCTGACCCCGCTACGGGTGGGGCTGGAAATGATCACCACACGCTTCGAACACGTTTTCTCACCACGTGGCCGCACCTTGTCGGAAGAGGAACTAAAGACGGTCATGGATATTGGCGAGCAGGAGGGGGTCCTGGATGAGGCGGAGCGGCACATGCTGCGATCTGTGCTCCGACTGGAGGATCTGCAAGCACGGGATGTGATGACGCCGCGTGTGGACTTGGTCGGCTACGACCTGCACGACAGCGAACACGAACTTGCGGCCGTAGCCCGGGCCAGCAAAGTGCGGCAGCTCGTGCTGTACCGCGAATCGATCGATCGGGTGGAAGCGATGCTGGACGTGCGCCGCTATCTATTGCACCCCGGACACGGTCTGCAACAAGCGATGATTCCCCCGCTGTATGTACCGGAATCGGCGCCGTTGGATTATTTACTGAACCGCTTTATACGGGAACAGCGACGGGCGGCTATCGTGGTCGATGAATACGGCGGTACCGCAGGGATCATCACCCGCGGCGATATCCTGGAAGAAATCATCGGCGACATTGACGATGAGCACAGCGACCACCGTATGCTGTTTGAGCCCGCCGGCACCAATCGCTGGCTGATGGACGGCGGAGTGAGTTTGGAGGAAATCAATCAGCGGCTTAACCTGAAACTCAATGCGGAAGGGGTCGATCGATTGGGCGGCTGGTTGGCCGCGCAATTGGAACGGCTACCGCGCTCCGGCGACCGGGTTACCGCTCAAGGGATCCGGGCGATCGTCCGGCAAATGCGCAAGCATCGCGTCACATTGGTGCTGATCGAAAAGATCAAGACGGAACCGGAGGATGCGCCGTGACCGGTTGGGATATCAGCCTGCTCGTGCTGGCGCTGATCGCCAGCGCGATCTACTCGGGACTGGAGACCGGGATCATCTCGGTGAATCCCCTGCGTCTGGAACATGTGCTGCGCCAAAAGCTCCCGCGCGCCAAGCGCATTGCCCGATACGTCAACGAACCGGATCTGCTGCTTGGCACGACTCTGGTCGGCACCAACCTTTGCAATGTGGCGCTCTCGGTGATGAGCGCGCACGTGGCGGTTGCGCTGCTGCCACAAGGCGGCTTATGGGTTGCCAGCTTGGTTTCCACGCTGACCCTACTGATCTTTGGCGAGTACCTGCCCAAGGCCTGGTTCCGTAGCAACCCGGTCTATCGCGTGATGCCGTTTGCGACCTTTATGCATCTGTCGAGTATCCTGTTTTATCCCCTGCGTGTCGGCGTCATGCAAATCGCACGACTACTGGTCCACGGTCCCGGTGACGCCACCGCGCCGGTCACCCCGATTGTTACCCGCGAGGAACTCTCGTTTCTCGCCTCGGAAGGTGAAAAGACCGGAGAATTATCCGCCGCCGAGCGCCGCATGATGCAGGGGGTATTGACGCTTTCGCATCAGACCTGCGCGGATATCATGGTCCCGCGCGCGCAGATGGTAATCGTACGCCCCAAAACGCCGGCAACAGAAATCCTGGACCTGGCCCGGATGCAATCCATGAGTCGCCTGCCCATCTATGATGAGCAGGCCAAAACCTACACCGGATTCGTCAATGTAATGGATTTATTGTTGACCCCGGACGACCTGGAAAGCCGGACCGCCCAAGATTTCGCGCGTCCGCCTCAGTATGCGTCGGCCGATTCACGCATTGACCAATTGCTTCCCCGTATGCGCCTCTCGCATCAACCACTCGCCTTGATTCAGGACGAGCGCGAACAAGTCATAGGGTTGGTCTCGGTGGAGGATATTCTGGAGGAAATCGTCGGCGAGCTCGGCCCCATCACACCGTCTGCAGGAGCCATGTGATCAGGGTCGGCATGGATGGTGTCATTGTCGGGAGCCTTGTGGCAGAATACCCATGATCATCGACGAGGTCATCAAAGAAACCCTTTCCAGAAGCGCCTTCCATCCAATAACCTCATCCAGTGGAAGCAGATTCTGAGTGACGCAAAGATCCAGTCGGGCGGCAAGCTTGATGGCTGACTCATGCGAAGTTCCCAGAAACCTAGCTTGATCGGCCTCGGAGAAACGCCCGTTCCCCTCGGCGATGTTCAGGAGCATGCTCGTAAGGAGTTGGTCCAATCGACGAAAGACCGGATTGGGCAGACGGGCAAAAGCGCCTGACGAGCAAAAGGCGGTTGCCGCCTCAATGCCAACCTTGTAGACATCGAGTGTTTCATGATGGAACAAGGCGTCCGCTCCATCATCGTTGTCGCGAGCTTTGGCGTGAGCTTTGTCGACTCCCCTTTCTGGCGGCATGTACTCCGCCGAATCCTCATTAAAGGAATTACTCGACTGGGCCCAGACTTTTCTCAGGCCTACTAACATCCGCAGGATCTGCGAAAGCTCTTCTTTCTCCGTATACGTCGATTTCCTATCAAGCAATTGCTTGATCCCAGCAAGATCCAGGCAGGCTGCACTCTCAAGGCTCGACCCAATCGCATAATCCAACCCCCTGAGCTTCATGGTTGAATACGCCGCGCTCGCCACCGCAATGTTAGCGGAAAGAAGAAGGAACTGGTACACTGGCGATGGTCGTTGGTGTATCCCCTACAGAAAGGAAAGGGCAATGCAAAAGTATACCGCAAGCGTCATATGGTTGGTCTGTCTTCTAGTCGGACTGGCAAGTACATGGTCACAAGCAGGCGACGGGATCACCCTCTCACCTGCAGATGAACAAGCCTACCAATCGGCGCAGGCTGCATGGGAACGGCTTGCGAAAGTACACGAAGAGGCAGGTATCCCGCCGCCGGGCGATCCGCCCAAACGTGAAGACTTCATCGATTATGCCGCGCAGCGTGATGCAGCCGCAACGCATGATGCTATCGCCCGGACTACAGCAGAAGCAAAGTGGCAACAACGTATCCAAGTCGCAACGCCGTATCTACGCGCAATTACGCCACCGGCAGAGCGCACAGACTACCGAGCCCAAGTGGCCCTACAGGAGCAGAAACGGCTACTTCAAATCGCCGATGAACGATTCTTTAAGCAACCGCACGTTGAGCAGGAACTGGACGACATTGCCGGGCGCTATGCTGTGGATCGAGTCATACGCTTCACAGATGGCGTGTCCATTAATCTCGCGGGCGAAATCGACGGGCACCTGCTATGGATCGGAAGCTTTAACCAAATAGCGGCCGCATCCATTGGCGCAGATCAGCTATGGCCAACAAATACGGTGTTGTGGCCTTCATCAAGCACCGGATTAGATTTGACCGGTGATGGCGTGACTCTCGGTATGTGGGAACCACAAGACTCAGCTGTGCGCGAGACGCACGACGAATTTCAAAGCCGCGTTATCCAAATGGATCAAAGCGGAACCAATCCCATCCCGCTCGCTTGGCACGCAACAGGCGTGGCTGGCACCATGGCGGCGGGTGGCGTGGAATTCTTTGCCGGATTTCCGGGCACAGGAACACTTGCTCGTGGTGTGGCGTATGAGGTCAATATTGACGCATATGATACGCGATTCTTTTCGTCGGAAATCGCCGATGCCGCAGCAGGCAATACAAACAATCCAGGTCTCCGACTTTCGAATCACTCGTACGGCCTCACAAGTGGGTGGCGCTATAATGTTCCAGCCACAGGGTTGTGGAGTTGGTGGGGATTCCTGCCCATCCCCGAAGATCCAAAATTCGGATGGTATACGCCTAATTTGGCGGTCGGATATGGATCCACTCAACTCGACACATTCATGGCCGAAGAAGCATCGCGAAAACTCTTCATCTACGCGGCGGGAAATGATCGCTTAGTTGGCCCGGGTGCTCCGGTAGATTACTGGTATTTGGACTCTATTGACGGGTGGATACTAATTGAGAACCCCGCACCGGGTAGCAGGCTTTGGATCAGTGGCGATGGAGAGAATTTCGGTTTCGACACTATCCCACCTCTCGGAACCGCAAAAAACGTGCTTACGGTCGGGTCTGTGCGCGATGTCTACCATATTGACAGCGGTCAAGTCGTTTGGGGTTACACCACAAACTCTGTCGTGACACCATCTTCTTGGAGTGCAGCGGGTCCCACTGACGACGGTCGCATCAAACCTGATGTGGTGGCCGTTGGTGAAGCTGATCAAGATGTCCGCAACATGCTTGCATTGGTTACATCGTATCATGACGCAGATGACGCTTATCAATTTCAAAGCGGTACAAGTTTTGCCGCTCCCGCGGTCACTGCTGCTTACGCATTAATGCTGCAACGGCGAAAGCAGCTTTTCCCCGCTCTTGAGCCGGATATCGACGACTGGCGAGGTTCAACATTGAAAGCGCTGGCTATACACACTGCCGATGACCTCGGCGAACCCGGCCCCAGCTATATCACGGGGTGGGGATTGTTCAACGCGGTTTCCCTCGTCAGACAAGTTGAGTTGGATGCTTTCGACGGGAGGGGCACGCACATCAAGGAACTCTTTCTCGATGTTGATGAGACCATCTCGTGGTGGGTTTACTCGGATGGGAGCGAGCCTCTTAAGGTGACTATAGCGTGGAGCGATCCCGCAGGTGATCCTCCGACAACGGTGATCATTCTGGACGACCCGACGCCGATGCTTGTTAACAATCTCGACCTGACGATTCAAGATGAGGCCCAAACACAGACTTGGATGCCTTGGATTCTCGACCCTGACCTCACGAATAAAACCGAGGCGGTAAGAGCATCGGCCGCCACTACGGGATATGATGACCGAAACAATGTTGAACAGGTCTATATCGCAGACCCGGAGGAAGGGCTTTATCTGCTTACGATCACACATGCAGGCGGACATTCCGGCGGCCCGTCACCAACAGGGCAGTGGGTATCGGTGATCTCGTCCGGCGACATCCCGCTTCCGCCGCGATCAGTGGAATTGGAGCTTGCGCCTGCGGGAGATGAAATCCTCCTGACTTTCGACACCGATCCCGGTGCTTACCTGTTATTGGAGACTACGACAGATTTGAACGATCCGCAATCATGGAATCTGTTGGGCCAAGTTGTGACGGAATCCGTAACGAATTCCGTATTGGTGGAAACGGACGGCGAGCTTCGTTTCTGGAGATTTCGGCGAGAAACCCCGTAATGCGTTGTCTGTGCCTATATGTTGTCTGTGCGTGGCTGTCGTCTCTGCCGACAGCCCGCGCAGGCATCATTGTCAACTGGCTGTATGAGCCGATTGTTCTTTCATCATTCCTCCCGGAATATTACGAAATTGACCTGAACGACGACGGCTTTGCAGATTTTACCTTTGTGGCCGATCTTTCCTTTCTTGGAAGTCGCTCTGAAGGTAATAATCAATATGTTATATATCCTTCCCCGCCACCCAACATTGGAGGTCCAATTGTGCCGCTAAATGAAGGCTTCGAGATAGGGCTAGAATTGGCTGGTAGTCTCGCTTGGTTCGGCACAAACACCGATTTTGGGACGCTCGGACTGTACCTTACACCACCCAGCTCAGATCCATTTAAAGGTCAGAACGCTTTCATGGGCGTACAATTCTATGTCGATGACGCTGTTCATTACGGATGGATCAATCTTTGGATTCATGAAGATGGGCCTATCGGACGAATCTATGGATGGGCCTACGAATCCAATCCCGATACGCCGATTATCGCGGGGGCAATTCCGGAACCAAACACGCTTCTACTGCTTCTCGCCGGAGGTATTGGCTTGTTGTTTCTCAAATCGCGTTCCAGAAATACCCGCTAACAATCGGCTGCACCATTACGGTTGACCCGCAGACGGGCCAACCGAAGGTGAGCCGTAACGATCCGGCGCGCTGCGCGCGTCCAAGGATTGTGGCGCTCACTTCGTTCGCGGCTTCGCTCTGCGTCGCGCAGCGCGCCGCAGATCAAAGCCGCTTCACCGAAGTGGCCCGCCGTCGAGCCTTCGGCTCGCCGTCGGACCATTCGGTGAGCGCCGCGTTCTCCAACATACTGGCTGCCGCACGGCTTAACTGATCACAAAGAGCGTGCCTGCTATCCCAATCCCTGATCCATAACCCGACCTTCACATTGAAAGGCAAGGTACGCTGGTAGACTTTCAGGTTCTCGTGATTAAACGGCATCTGCTGCTCCGATACGACTAAGCTCGCGATAAAGCTCACGACAAAGTGTTCTAAAACCATACGTAATCATCAACAAGAACTTGAACATAAATCCCGGGAAATACATCACTGATTTGAAGACTGACGAAAATAATGCCTTGGTCGCGGGCTTTGGCGTGAGCTTTGGCGTGAGCTTTGTCGACTCCTTTTCCTCAACGTTCACAGGCGGTTGAGAGCGCACCTTTTGCCAAAGGTAGACTCAGGGGCCCCATCACACCGTCTGCAGGAGCCACGTGATATACAACGCGTACGTGAGTACCAACAGCACGCCTTCACGTCGACTGATCACGAAGCCCGTCCACATGATGGGTAGGCTGATGCAGGCGAAGAACAACATCACGAGCAAATCCATAACCGATACGCCGACGCCCTGCACCTCAAACAACAGCGCTGAGATCCCCAGCACACCAAGCAGATTAAAGATGTTCGAACCGACAGCGTTGCCAATCGCCAGGTCCCCTTGATTCCGCCACGCGCCGACGCACGATGTCGCGATCTCCGGCATGCTCGTGCCCACAGCCACGATCGTCAACCCGGTCACCATCGGACTGAGCCCGAAATGAGTGGCCATTTCAACTGCGCCCAAGACAAAGAAATGGGCGCCGGGTAACAGGACCGCCAATCCGCCCACCACAACGGCGACACTCCATCCGGTGCCCCAACGCTGTTCAATCGCAGGCACGGCGGCCGATGTCGCGCGCTGCGCCATGCGCACGCTGATCACGGTATACGCCACCAGCAGCAGTACCAACACGGCCCCTTCCCAGCGGGCAATGAACCCATTCCACAGCATCAAACAAAGCAACCCGCTGGCTGCCAACATCACGGGAATTTCGCGTCGAATCACTTGCTGTTCCACCCGCAACGGGCGAATCATCGCGGCCAACCCCAAGACCAAGCCGAGATTGGCGATGTTGGAGCCGATCACGTTGCCCAGCACAATCGTGCTGTCATGTGTTGCCGCCGCGTTCACGCTGACCACCAATTCCGGCGCGCTTGTGCCGGTTGAAATGACCGTCAATCCGATCACCAACGGCGCTATGCCAATCCGCAAGGCCAATGCCGCACCACCGCGGACCAGCCATTCCGCGCCCAAATACAGGCCCAAGCCACCGCCACATACATACAGTAGAGTTAATATCGTCATCCGGTTATAGGCGTCCTCGGTAGGGCGTCCGCTTGCGGATCGCCGGATTCATTACACGATTCAGAATAAATCAGCACACCCTCCATGCCGCTACACAATCAACATGCAATCCCCGTAACTATAAAAGCGATAGGCCTCTGCCACGGCTTCCGCGTACGCGGACATCATCAAGTCGTAGCCGCCAAACGCACAGACCATCATCAGCAGTGTGGATTTCGGCAAGTGAAAATTCGTCAACATCACGTCCACGACCCGGAACGTGTAGGGCGGATAAATGTACAGGCTGGACCGCCCCCGGGCTTCCACCACCTGTCCGTTCGCTGCCGCAACCGTCTCCAACGTTCGCACCGACGTGCTGCCGACCCCGACGATGCGGCCCCCGGCCGCGCGGGCCGCCTCGATGCGCTGCGCAGCGGCGGCGCTGATCACGTAGCGCTCCGCTTCCATTTGATGTTCCGCAACCACCTCACTGGTGACGGGACGAAAGGTGCCCAACCCCACATGCAATGTGATCGCCGTCCGCTCGACCCCTTGCGCAGCCAGCGCCTTAAATAATTGCGGCGTAAAATGCAGACCCGCCGTCGGTGCCGCCACGGCGCCCGGCGTGGCCGCGTACACCGTTTGATACCGGTCCCGATCAATCGCTTCCTGCTCTGGAGGCACCTCTTTGCGTCGAATATACGGTGGCAACGGCGGGTGCCCCCACTTCTCAAACAACGGCTCCAGTGGAGCCGATCCCTCGAAACGCACCCGGGCACGGCCCTGCGCCCCGTCCGCGATCAAGGTCGCCGTCAATTCACCGTCCCCGAACCGTAAACCGGCGCCGGGCGCCGGACGACGCGAACACCGCATCAACACGTCCCAGACCCGGTCCTCCACCTCTTCCAACAAGAGCAACTCGACCTGTCCCCCGGTGGTGACTTTTTCCCCCAACAAGCGCGCAGGAATCACTTTTGTATCGTTGACCACCAATAGATCCGGACCGTGGAGGTAGTCGACCAAATCACTTACGCGACGATGCGCAAGGGTGCCGGCGCGACGATCCACCACCATCATCCGCGCCTGGTCACGCTGTGGGGCGGGCGCCTGGGCAATACGGTCCTCCGGCAAATCAAAATGGAAATGGTCAGTACGCATCGTGGCACAGACACCCCGGCGGCGAGGCCCCGGGACGGTTCAGGGCGTGGCCTGGGTAAAGGCGATCAGTTGCTCCAGCTTAGCTGCCGCCGCGCCGTCATCGATGGATTCCGTTGCCCGCCCTAGCCCGTCCACCCAATCCGTCGCTTGGCCGCTGGCGAGGATCGCCGCCGCCGCGTTAAGGACCACGATATCGCGCTTGGGTCCGGGTTCCCCTGCGAGGAGCGCCCGGATGATCTGCGCATTGTCCTCCGGACTTCCGCCCCGCAAATCGTCTGACGTCGCCAACGAGATGCCCAGATCGCGCGGGTTCAACTCATAGGATCGCACGTTGCCGTGATCGATCTCGCCCACATAGGTGGATGCCGTGGTGGTGATTTCGTCCAGCCCATCGTCTCCATGCACCACGAACATGCGTTCCGCGCCCAACCCCGCCAACGCCTCCGCCATGACAGGCACCAAGTGCCGGTCGTACACGCCCAGCACGCCATGGCGCGCACCGGCCGGATTGGAGAGCGGGCCAAGAATATTGAAGATGGTTCGGATACCAATTTCCTTGCGCGGACCGATCGCATGCTTCATCGCCGGATGCAACGCGGGTGCGAATAGAAAGGCCAAGCCCACCTCCCGCAGACAGGCCGCCATCTGCTCCGCGTCGATGTTGATGTTCACACCGAGGGAAGCCAGTACATCAGCGCTGCCGCACCGGCTTGATACGCTGCGATTGCCATGTTTCGCCACCACCACACCGGCCCCGGCGGCCACCAATGCGGCGGCCGTTGAAATGTTGAACGTATGCGCTCCATCGCCGCCGGTACCGCACGTGTCTACGACCACCTCATCGGGCGTGGCCACGGGTGTAAAATGCTCGCGCATGGCCTGGGTCGCGCCCGCAATCACATCCGCCGTTTCCCCGTGCATGCGCAGGGCTGTGATAAATGAGGCGATCTGGGCAGGCGTGGCGGCGCCGGACATAATTTCGCCCAACGCCGCATAGGCCTCGTCCCGGCTCGGGGTCTCCCCACTCACAAGTTTCGCTATCGTCTCCTTGATCATCTTTGTCTCTCCTTCAATTCGCGGTCAGGCCGTGGCGGCCATCGGCCGGTTCGCCCAACGCCGACCGTTCCCCCCGTTTCGCGCTTGCGGCCGCTTGCACGGGGTTTGCAATACGTCCACATAGACGCTCCCCTCGCCCAGCACCTGCTCCAAGCTCTCCACCAATTCCAATTGCGGATTTACCCGATACAGGCGGTCGGTGGAAATAAAAACCTTCTTGCCGTCATCAAACAAGAGACACAACGTCATCGGCACGTCGCCGGGATACTTTTGCACAATCGCCCGAATTCGTTCCAGCACCTTGTCCTCCACTTGCACTTCCGGCACATGCACACTGACGCGACGGCTGAAGTGCCGATGAATCTCCCGGACCGGATAGATCTCGGCCGCCTTGATCTTCATCTGCTCGTTGCGATCCATTTCGCCGCACACAAAGACCGGCGCATTTTCCTCAAGATACACACCAAAATCGCGGTAGGTACTGGGAAATGCCACCACCTCGATGCTCCCTTCCAGGGTTTCCAGTTGGAAATTCGCAAACGGCTCCTGCGTTTTCTTCGTGAACCGCTTGGTCAGATGCGTCACCAATCCGCCGACGCGGGTCATGGCCCCCGGAGCCAATTCCTGCACGTCTTTGTAGTGAGCCAAACTGTACCGCTCCATTTCCCAAGCATGTTCAGTCAGCGGATGGCCGGAAATATAGAAACCTAATAGTTCCTTCTCCGCCGCCAACATTTCACTGCTGGACCACGGCTCCACCTCGGGCAATTCCTCGGCCACAGGCGCGTCTTCCGTCTCCGCCGGCGACTCGAGCAAATCGAACAACGACGCCTGCCCGGCCAATTGATCCTTCATTTCCGCCGCCGCCCGCTGAACGGCAAACTCAATACCGTTAAAGAGCTGGGCGCGGCACATGCCGGTAAAGTCGAAGGCGCCACATTTGACCAGGCTCTCGACCACCTTCTTATTCACATTTTGCGCCCCCATCCGGGCACAGAAATCCACCAGCCCCGTGAACGGTCCGCGCGCCTCGCGCTCGCGAATGATTGCCTCCACCGCCGCCACGCCGACGTTTTTGATCCCGGCCATACCGAATCGGATCCCTTCCGCTTCCGGTTTGAAACGTACCTGGCTCTCATTCACGTTCGGCGGCAGGATCTTCAGCCCCATCTCCTGCGCTTCGGCAATGAAGATCGGCAGCTTATCGGCATTGTTCATGTCGCAGGAACATACCGCCGCCATAAATTCCGCTGGATAATGCGCCTTCAGATACGCCGTCTGCCACGACAAGACCGCGTAGGCCGCACTGTGCGACTTGTTAAAACCGTATCCGGCAAAACGCTCGATGTTATCGAAAATCTTCTCCGCCACGCGGGCCGGAATATCGTTGGTCTTCTTGCAGCCATCGACAAAGGCTTTGCGCTGACTGACCATTTCCTCTTTCTTCTTTTTGCCCATCGCCCGACGCAACAGGTCGCCCTGCCCCAACGAAAAACCAGCCAAGGAGTTGGCCGCGAACTGGACCTGCTCCTGGTACAGCATCACCCCGTACGTCTCTTTCAGAATCGGTTCCAGCAGTGGATGATCGTACCGAAGGTCCACCTTGCCATGTTTACGGGCGATAAAGTCATCGAGCATGTTCATCGGACCAGGCCGATACAGCGCGATCATCGCAATCAAATCCTCGAACCGGGATAGGCCAATCCGTCGCAGCAAATCGCGCATGCCTTTGCTTTCGACCTGAAACACCGCCACCGTGTCCCCGCGATTGAGCAGGGCAAAGGTCTTTTCGTCGTCCATCGGCAGATCGGCCAGATCCAACTCAAGTCCGCGCGTCTCGCGAACATGGTCCACCGCCTCTTGGATCACCGTTAACGTTTTTAGCCCCAGGAAATCCAGTTTCAGGAGGCCGATCTCCTCCAGTGGCTTCATTTCGTACTGCGTCACCACCTGCTCATCTTTATCCATCGACAGCGGGATCAGATTGATCAGTGGCTCATCGCCCAGAATCACGCCGGCCGCATGGGTGCCGGGATTCCGCGGATTGCCCTCCAACACGCGGGCATACTTCATGATCAGGCGGGCGTGATCCTCCGTTTCGGTCGCCGTTTTGAACTCGGGATTGTCTTGCAGCGCCTTTTCCAGCGTCATCTTCGGATCTTCCGGTACCATCTTGGCCAGCCGATCACAGTACGCGAACGGCACCTCGAGCACGCGCCCCAAATCGCGCAGAACCGTCTTCGCGCCGAGGGTGCCGAAGGTGATGATTTGGGCCACCGAATCACGCCCGTACTTGTCCTTCACATACTCGATCACTTCCTCGCGTCGCGCCTGACAAAAATCGATATCAAAATCCGGCGGCGACACGCGCTCGGGATTCAGAAAACGCTCAAAAATCAAGTTGTATTCCAGCGGATCGATATCCGTAATGCCCAACGCATAGGCCACCAGGCTGCCGGCCCCCGATCCACGACCCGGACCAACGGGGATCTTTTGTTCGCGCGCGAAATTGATGAAATCCCAGACCACCAAGAAGTAGTTGATGAACCCCGTCGTTTCGATCACCGCCAACTCGTGGTGGTATCGCTTTTGAATCACCCGCTCATGATCGGTGGTGGGTTGCTCAGGATCTTCCATCCCGTACCGGTCTTTCAATCCCTCCTTAATCAACTGGGTCAAATAGTTCTTCGGCGTTTCCGCGTCCGGTACCTGATACAGCGGAAACCGCAAATCCTTGCCGAGATTAAACTCCACATTGCAACGTTCCGCGATCGCCACCGTATTGGTCAATGCCTCCGGGTAGTCCCCGAACAGGGCCCACATTTCCTGGCCGCTTTTCATGTAGAATTCGTTTGAGGTATAGCGCATCCGTTTCGGATCGCTCATCACCGTTGACGTTTGCATGCAGAGCATCACCTCATGCGCCTCGGCATGTTCCTGGCGGATGTAGTGCACGTCGTTTGTTGCCACCAGCGGGATTTTGGTGCGCTTGTGGATCTCCAACAGACCTTGCATGATCTTACGTTGTTCCGGAATGCCGTGGTCCTGCAGTTCGAGGAAGAAATTTCCTTTGCCCATGATCTCCTCGTACAGCCCGGCGAGCTCGAAGGCGCCATCCATATCGTCGTCCAGGATTCGCTGCGGGATCTCGCCTTTGAAGCAGGTGGAGGTCGCGATCAATCCTTTGGCATGCTTCGCCAGCAGTTCCCGGTCGATTCGGGGTTTATAGTAGAAGCCCTCCAAATGTGCGCGGGTGGTCAGGTGGGTCAGGTTACGGTACCCTTCCATGTCTTCCGCCAACAGCAACTGATGAAAGGTTTGCCCTTTCTGTCCCGCTTGCCGTTGTTTTTCGTGCATGCTGCCGTAGGCCAGATAGGCTTCGCAGCCGATGATCGGTTTCACCCCTTTGTCTTTCGCCGTCTTGTAGAAGTCCATCACTCCGTACATCACGCCGTGATCCGAGATCGCCACCGCGCTCATGCCCAGTTCCAGGGCCCGATCCATCGTCGCCTCGACTTGGCACAAGCCGTCCAGCAAGCTGTAGCAGGTGTGAAAATGTAGATGAACAAAAGGTTGCTGCTTTGCCATAACCGAATCCTGTGCGACCGAACCCAACTTCCACGCGAGATGAGCAGGATATCCCTCACCACCCCATTTGCCAAGCGCAACTTGAGCGCAAAAACAATAGCTTATATATTATCGCTGTGCGAATCCCGAAAAAGTGATATCTTATAAGCTATTGACCCACAAAAGTTTCTCTGTCCCTAACACACCACCGGGACCGGCTACAGTTTAAGTTTGGACTCTTCTGTAGCCGCGCACGCTGGGCGCGGTCGAAAATGATGAAGATCAAGGGGGGCGACCCTGGCGAGCCAAGCCGGGATTTCGGCATACGATCACGCCAGCCGCAGAGGGCTGGCCTACAACACCGTGTCACCTATGAGGCATATAGATGCGCGCCAGCCACAATTTCTCTGTCCCTAACGCACCAACGCATGTCCCCAACGCACCGGAACTGCATTGGGGAGGGCGAGACTCTGTCGAGCCGTCATACAGGAAATCGGACGGCTCGCGGGGACGCTCGCCCTCCCGAGTCGGGAGAACGGCTTAGGGACAGAGAAACTGTACCTTTCAAGACAGCCACAAAAGGCTCAAAAATCACAAAAGCGTTTCTGCTACAATTGTTTGTGGCTTATGTGCTTCTTGTGGCCAATTCC
>SKLK01000288.1 GCA_007123265.1 Kiritimatiellia bacterium | reverse complement strand
GAAATCGGTAACCGCGATATCGCCCGCGACGCGTTCCGGCAAATGATTGAGGCCCCGGATAATTATTCGCCGGAGGAATTCACCCGGATCGGTCAATTGATGCTGGAAAACGGCATGTACGACGATGTCATCCCCGCCTACCGCCAAGTCGTGGCCACCACCGAGGAGCGGCGCATGCTGGAGCTGGCCCTGTTCGGGCTGGGCTCGGCGTATAGCCAGCAAGGCGACCATGGGGAGGCGGTGACGATGTTGAACGACCTGCTCGAGCGCTTTCCCAATTCGCCATTCTTTTACGACGCCAAATTCCTCCTGGCCGACGCGCATTTGCAGCGGCAGGAGTTTCGTGAATCGAACGCGGCCTTGGCCGATATCCTGCGGTTGTCCCAGGATAACCTGATCAACCAGCGGGCCCAGTTCAAGTTGGGGCAACTGCAAGCCGCGCGCGGGGACAAGCAACAGGCCTTGGCTTCGTTCCAACGGATCGCACTGTTGCAGGATCCTGCGAACGCCGACCTGCGTCCGATCATCGAGGAGAGCCTGATGAAAAGCTTGAATCTAATGATGGAGCTTGAGCTCTACAGCGATGTGCGGGCGGTGTTTGATCAATTTCAAGAGGACTTTGCCGGTAGCCCCCGAATCGATGAAGCGCGTCGCATCCGGGACGCCGCCCGCAGTTCCGAGCGGCGTTAAACGAGGGATGGTTTCAACCCAGGAAGAAGAGGCAGTGATGAAAATAAAAAAGCGAACAATGGTGAATCCCAAGTGGTGTCTCGTGCTGTTGGCGGCCTGGTTGGCTTGGCCCGCGGACGCGGCCTATGTGATCATGAACGACGGCCGCCGGATTGACGGTACCGCGATTCGCGCCCGCGCCGATGGCACGGTGATTTTGACCATGGAGCGCGGCACACAGGAATTTCCCCGTGGCCAGTACCGCGAAGCGTGGGCGGCCCGGCCGCCCCAGCTCGATGAGGCGCGCCGGCATATGCAACGGGAGGAATGGGACCGCGTGATTTCGTCCCTCGACGGCGTCGTGCAACGGTACCGCCATTTGTCCTGGGACATGGAAGCGCTGGCGTTGATTGCCCGTGCCAAAAACGCGCAAGGGGAATACGACGACGCCTTGGCCTCGTTCGATCAGCTTTTCCGCATCGCGCCGCAACGACGCGAGGATAGCAGCATCCGCTGGCCCTATTACGCCGCCCTGCTCGGTGCTGGCCAGCACAGCCGTTTGGAGACCCAGTTGAACGAACTGATTTCCGACGGATCCCGTGACGACGCTGCCCGGGCCCAAGTCATGCGCGGCGACTTGAACCGATCGCGCGGGCGCACGCAGGAAGGATTGCTTGATTATCTCCGTACCGTGGTCTTGTTCAGGGCCCAGTCCGAGGTTCAGGCCGAAGCCCTGTTCAAGGCCGGACTGGCGTTGGAGGAAATGCGGGACCAGCGGGCCCGCGATATGTTTCGGCGCGTGGTGGAGGAACATGGTCGCAGCCCGTTTGCCCAGCAAGCCCGGGCAAAACTATAGACGAACGATTTAGTTGTTTTCAACGGAAGCGCCATGCGATAGAGTTTCGGATGGTTGAAGCAAACCCAATAGTGGACAGATCAAAGGATCGAAGCTGAAGGAGAGCAGTTATGCGGACACGCGTGTTTGGAACGGTAGTGTGGGCGATACTTTTGGCGGTAGGCTTGACCTTTACCGTCGCAGAAGCGCAGGACGATAACGGTGGCCAGCAAGTCGCGCCGGGCATGACGCTCGATATCGACGAGGACGTCGAAATGGTCACATCCGGTTTTTGGGATGTGGTCCGCAGCGGCGGTATTCTCGGTATCATCTTGTGGTTGTCCCTTTTGGCGGCCTCGGTAGCCGGTATCGCGTTGATTGTCGACTCCTTCATTACCATTCGCGCGCCCAAAATTGCCCCGGAAACACTCGTCTCCGAGGTTCGCGAGGCGATGGAGCAGGGCGATGTGATGAAAGCCCTCAAGCATTGTGAGGAGAATCCGGTGCCACTCTCCAACATCCTGTCCGCCGGCTTCACCAACGTGGAGGAAGGGTTTGAAGCGATTCAAGACGCTGTTGCTGTGGCCGCTGAACTGGAAGGCGAAAAGCTGATGCAGCGCGTCAACTACTTAAACGTGGTCGGCAACCTATCGCCCATGCTCGGGCTGTTGGGTACGGTACAAGGTATGATCGCCGCCTTCGCCACCCTGGCGACGGCGGAAATGGGCGCCGCCCAACAATCCATGCTGGCCCAGAACATCTCGCAGGCCCTCTTCACCACGGCGGCGGGACTGGCGATTGCCGTGCCGGCGGTGGCCTTCTTCTATCTGTTCCGGAACAAGGCCACGACGATCATTCTGAATATGGAAGGCACAACCATGGATTTGATTAAGGTCTTCCGTAACGTCGAGGTCGTGGACGAGTAAACAGGTCAACGTGTTGCCGGGTAGTTAAGGTACATAGCCATGGCCAAACGGAAAAAAAGACAATCGGCTGAAGGCGGATCGGTAAACATGACGCCGATGATTGATATCGTCTTTCAGATGATCATCTTCTTCGTGCTCACCGTGCAAATGGAGCGGGATCAACTGGATGAACGCATCCGTCTGGCCATGTCACCGCACGGCCCGGCGGTGGAGCAGCGCGATCCGCGCACCGTTACCATCGATGTGGACGACGACGGTCGCATCGCCATTGGCCGCTTCCCCCTCAGCGAGCAGCGGCTGTTCACGGTGATGCGCGCCGCGGTTGTTCAGCACGGACAGACCACGCCCGTGGTGATCCGGGGCGACATGGACACAGCCCATCATCACATCAAACGCGCGATGGATATCTGTACGCGCGCTGGTTTGTTCCGAATTAAATTTGCCGCCATAAAGGAAGCCAACTAGTGGGCCAACCCAAGGATATGCGATATGGGTACTAGACACCATCGCCGCAAGAAACAGGTCATCGAGGCCGAACTGTCGATGACGCCGATGATCGACATCGTCTTCCAGTTGCTGATCTACTTCATCCTCACGTTCGAGCCCACCGATGTGATGGCGCATCTGGACGTCTTCCGTCCGGCGCCGGATTCGGAACCGCGGGAACAAATGGAGACCCCGAACGTATTGCGGGTGGTCATTTACCAGGACGGATTCACCGTCAACGACCGCCAAATGCGGCTGCCGGAAATCGAGCGCACATTGGGCCGACTGGCGGCAATTGACCAGAATCAGACGGTATTGATCATGGCCACCGCCCATTCCCGCCATGCCAACCTGATTGATATATTGGATTTATGCGCCAAAGTAGGGTTAAGGAACCTGTCCGTGGTCAGCATGAATTAGCGAGGTGGCGCAATGACACGAAAAGAGTTCTTAAAAAAGAAGCTGCTGGAACACTTGATCGGCCCCACGGGTTCGATTCTGCTGCACATCTTGATTGTGTATTTGGCCATCCACTTCATCGTCTTCGAATCCCGTGAAGGGACTGCGGAAATCGAAGTGGCGATGATGGAAATCGAGGAAATCGATCTCGACGATATTCTGGAAGATATTGAGCCGGAAGATCTGGAGCCGCTCGACTTCGATCTCGACTTCGAGATGCCCGATTTTGATGTCGACATGGATACCCCGCCCGACGTTGAGGATTTCACCCAGGACCAGCCGGACATGGACTTTGCCGCGCTCGACGTGATGCAAATCGAAAGTCCCTTGACCATGCAGGGCTTGTTCTCCGGTCGCAACGAAGCCGGGCGCGCCGAGTTGTTGCGTCGCTATGGCGGTCGCTGGGGCGAATTAACTGAAGCCGCTGTGATGCGTGCCTTGGAATGGCTGCGCATCAACCAAAACGAAGACGGTTCGTGGGATCATCATCCCAGCGGCCGCGAATCGGCACCGGCCGCCATGACCGGCTTGGGTCTGCTCACCTTTCTCGCCCACGGGGAGACGGTCTCATCCGAGCGGTACGGAAATACCGTGCGGCGCGCGATTCGTTACTTACGTGATGATATCCAAGAGGACGGGCGCTTTTACGGGTCCGGCGAAAACTCCGCGTTGCTGGGATACTTGATCGATCAACAGGCGCACCTGTATGGCCATGCCATTGCCGCCTACGCGATCTCCGAGGCCTATGCCATGACCCGTATACCGGCCTTGCGCGACGTCATGGAGCGCTCCATCGGCGTCATTGTCGAGGATCAACATCCGCAAGGCGGTTGGTTTTACGGCGACGGCCCGCCCCGCGATACGTCGGTCACCGCCTTCAACATTCAGGCCATGAAAGCAGCGGAACTGGCCGGCGCCCGGGTGCCCGGTTTGCAGGAGTCGATGGCGGCAGCGATTGAGGACGTACGGGGCTCGTTTAACCCGCAGGCGAACACCTTTAGCTACCGCGCCATTGGTGGTCCCAACCTGACCATGTCCGCGATTGGTGTGTTGATGTTCCAATTGACCGGTAATTTCCGCGATCCCGAGCCGCGCGCGGCGATGCAGTTGGTGCGCGAGCGGGCCGAGGTTGACTGGCCCAACGCCCCGCGCGCCTCCATGTATACCTGGTATTACGTCACCCAGGCCATGTTCCAAACCGGGGGCAGCACTTGGAATAATTGGAACAACCAGTTTGCTCCGGCGTTCGTCAACAATCAGAACAACGACGGCAGTTGGACCTCGCCCAGTGGCCGTTTCGATGGTGGCGCGCATCGCGAAGTGAATTACGGTCCGGTCTACTCCACCACTCTGGCGGCGCTTTCCTTGCAGGTCTATTACCGGATTCTGCCCACCTTTGCCGTAGTCGAACAACCTGAAGAGGAAGAAGACACCTCGACCGACGATGTGATTATCCAAATCATTTAAGACGTGGCTCCCGCACATCCAGTGCTTGATATCCGGATGTGACAAAAACTGAACAAAATCCGAACTCGATTGTGCTGGCCAACATTCAGCCATG
>SKLK01000040.1 GCA_007123265.1 Kiritimatiellia bacterium | reverse complement strand
TTCAACAATTTGGCCTTCTATCACACTACCACCGACGGGCAAAACGGCCATATGCGCTACGATAACATCACCCTCGAGTTATTTTCCAATGCTTCCGCTCTCGATCAACCCATCCTCTCCATAGCGTCCGGTGACAACGCAACGATCCTGCTGACCCTCTCCAACCTTACCGAAGGCGCGCAATGCAATGTCTGGACGGGTTCGTTCCCCGGCAGCGGGTCGATTCTCACGAACTTTGTGGTTACCAATTCCGTAGAGTCTTTGATGCTGGCCGCTACCAATACCATTGAAATCATCTGGGCTGAGACCACGCCAGATGAATAAGTACATCACCATAGCTGAATGAAATCACAGCCGGCGAAATCATGATGCTCACGGGAGAATCAACGACTGGACCCCACCGTCGTTTCAACCCGTTGAATGGGGAATGGATTCTGGTATCTCCCCATCGCACGCAGCGACCCTGGCAAGGAAGACGTGAGCCGGACACACCTTTACTCCCCTCCTGCGTTCGGCAACGGTGAAAGAATTCATGGTGGGTTACGAGATGCTTGCCGAGGCTCAGCGAGATCTTACCCCTGAACAGGCAGCGCAACGGCTTCAGGAACTGTCCGAGACTCATTATTTGGATCGTAGACCATGAATCAAACCGCGCGCAAAACCATCGACGCATTTCACCAACGTTTCGGAGAAAAACCCGTATGGATCGTCCGTGCCCCCGGGCGGGTCAACCTGATCGGCGAACATACCGACTATAACGACGGATATGTTCTGCCAATGGCTATCGACCAAGCAACCTGGATCGCGCTCCGGCCTCGCACAAGTCGCCAGGTTCAGCTTTATTCCCTAGACCACGTTGCAGCTTGCTCATTTTCACTGGAGAGCATCGAACGAGATCGCATGCACTGGAGTGAGTACCCCAAGGGAGTGGCCCACACCTTGTTAGCTCACGGGTATCCACTCTCCGGATGGGAAGGTGTCACCGCCTGTGACATACCGATGGGGGCCGGCCTTTCCTCCTCAGCGTCTTTTGAACTAGCCGTGGCCCGTGCCTTCAGCGCCGTTTCGGGATTTGCGTGGGATAAACAGTTGATGGCTCGCCTTTGCCAACAAGCGGAAAACCAATGGGTGGGCGTAAAATGCGGAATCATGGACCAGATGATCTCTGCAATTGGAGAAGAAGGAAAAGCGATCCTGATCGATTGCAGAGACTACGCCCACCGCGCCGTCCCTCTACCGACAGGTGTCATGGTCGTTATCATGGACACCATGACCCGTCGCGGCCTCGTCGAATCCGTCTACAACGAGCGTCGCCAGCAATGTCAAGAGGCCGCCAAGATATTCGGTGTCAAGGCACTGCGTGACGCAGATCTCGACACCTACAAACAGCAGGCGACGCTGCTGAACCCCATCACGCGACGACGAGCTAAGCACGTCGTCACGGAGAATCATCGGACCCTAAATACTGCTGCAGCCATGGAACGAGGTGATGCCACGACATGCGGCAGGCTGATGAATGAGAGCCATAAAAGCCTCCGCGATGATTTCGAGGTCACGAATGACGCACTGAACGCGATCGTGGCAGCCGCACAATCTCACCCTGGCTGCCTCGGTGCCCGCATGACGGGAGCAGGCTTCGGCGGATGCGCAGTAGCGCTAGTCGAGACCTCTAAGGTGGAATCCTTTTCGCAAGACATCGTGGAGGCCTATCAGCGTTCGAGCCAGCTTACACCCAACCTTTATCCAGCGAACGCCAGCAAGGGTGCATCGATCGAATCCACCATATCACTTCCACCATAAAGATTAAAATGCATACCATCACTATGGTGGTTAGGCCGGCTGCCAGCACCTAACCAATGGCGCAATCGAATCCCTTATCACGGTGGCTGTTGGTCCTTGCTCTTTACGTTATAAAGTTCATCGCATGGCCGCGTTGACCCGCCTGGCTCATCCGTCCGCTTCCCGCTTGGTCGGTTACCGGAGGCCGGTACATGAAGGTTTTTTCCGTTTGAGCCGGTGCAGGGTTTGTGCAACCTTTCCATGGGCGCGGTAGTGTGTGCCCGCAAGAGGGTGATGAAACTTCAAGCATATGCACGGATTCGATTGTGGATTCCGTTCAGAGGGCCGCACTGGTTTGGCTGTCTGCTGGGAATTGTAATCGCAGCCACCAGTTCGCTGGCGACGCCGATCACGGAGTCGTTCGATGGCTGGAATAAGTCAGCCTATGACGGCGAGCCCGCAACCTACTTTAATCCGCTGTCCGGCGTCTGGTACGCCATTAATGCGACGGTTCGGTCGGATAATAACCATGATCGCGGTCATGCCGTGCGGTTCCGTCAGCAGGGGGTCTCCCCGTTTCTTGATTATCGCGGGCCGACGGGAGAGGGGCTCTTGGGCGGAATCGAGTCGGTTGCCTTCGACTATGCCCATTGGAACGGTAACGCGAACGTGGTTCGTTTTCAGCTTCAGTACAGCACCGACGGTTTGAACTGGTTGGACTTGGATGACGAAGTGACGGCGACCGATACGGCGTACAGCCGCTACGAGTGGGCCGGTCTATTGTTGGCTGAGCCGCTGTTTTTGCGCGTTCAATCCATCGTCCATAACGAGCGCTTGCTCATCAACGACTTCGAAATCCAGCCCTATTCAGGACCGCGTGTCCTCGTCGCTACGAATCGGATCGAGACCCAGCCCTCCACCGGTATGGTCCACCTGCCGGTCTGGGTGCATCCGCCGGTCGATGCATCCGTCGATATTGTTGTGGACCAAGGTGGCGAATGGGAGGGTGTGCTCTTTAATCTGGTGGAGACGCAGTTGATTTTTTCGGCATCGGCCCCGACCCAAACGCTGGCGCTGGCGCTTCTCGATCCCGGCGTCCCCATTCCCGATCCCGAGATTACGCTGGTCTTCACCAATGCCGCGGGCGCGTTGGTGATGGCCGATCCTGCAATCTCGCTTTTGATTCAGGATGAGCAGTTGCCTCGTGTATCGATCGCGCCGGCAGCCACCAGCGTGCTGGAATCGGCGGACCCGATACCGCTGCACGTCACCTTGTCTGAACCGGGCCATGCGACGGTTCAGGTCCATCGCGCCGGAACCGCGCTGGAAGGCGTGGATTATACCTTGAACACCACCCAACTCGTCTTTCACGCCAATGGACCTGTTGAACAGACGATTTGGCTGGACCCAATCGACAACGATATCGGCGACGGGGATCGTGATGTCGTGTTGACCCTGGTACCGGTGGCCGGGGTCAATGCCGGGGATGACCTGGTGGCGACGATTGCGCTGATTGATGATGAACCGTTCGCCAATTTCACTACGTCGGCATCCTGGCTGACCATTGAGGACGGGGCGGCCACCATTGTCGTTGAGTTGGATGAAGCGGTTGACGCCGTCGTTGGTGTTGATGTGATCGCCGCCGACGCGCACATGGATTACACGGTGTCCGCGACTAGCTTGGTCTTTTCTGCGGATGGGCCGACCGCCCAATCCGTCACCTTTACGCCCATCCATCCCGGCACGCCATCGCCCCCGTTTCGCTTGACCTTGGCGTTGAGCGGCAATCAGGGATTCCGGCCGGGCCCGCAGTCGCAGCATGCGATTGGCGTGCGCAGCCATCGCGGGGTGGTGGTGATGGCCGCGAATCTGACCAGTGGAAATTTTCAGCACTATTTGGATCCTGGCAAACGGCTACTGCAGGGACTAATGCCTGATGTGGTGGGGATTCAGGAGTTTCGAGTGGAAGGCCTGCGCCGGGATTTTGTTGATGAACTATTCGGACCCGATTTTCACTATGTAGTGGAGGAGGGCGTGACGCTGCCTTGCGGTATCATCAGTCGCTGGCCAATTCTGGAGTGGGGAATCTGGTACGATCCCGTCGTTGGTAATCGCAATTTCATTTGGGCCATCATTGATGTGCCGCACCTGTCACGCAATCTTCAGGTTGTCAGCGCGCACTTTTATGCCAGTGGCTCAGCGAGCGATCGCAATGCGCAGGCGCAGAATATGGTCAATCGTATGCATCAGGATTTTCATCCGGCGGACTACACCGTTCTGGCCGCCGACCTGAATACCCAAAACCGGCTTGAACCCGCCTTGGCGACCCTGGCGGAATGGGTGGTGGATGAAAGTCAGCCAGTCGATCAGCTCGGCAACCCGAACACCAATGCCGGTCGCAATCGGCCGTACGACTTCGTGCTGCCCAACGCGCACTTGGAGGCGCGGCAGGCGCCCTTGCCATTGGGTGAACACCTTTTTGCCGAGGGACTTGTTTTTGATAGCCGGCTATGGACCACGCCCCCGTATCCAATTCAGGTGGGCGATTCCGGTGTCCAAGGTATGCAGCACATGGCCATTGTGAAATACTTCGAACCGGTCAGCGCACCCACGATCTATCTGCGCGAACTACGCATTCTCGATCTTGGCGATGGCGGGAATCCATTGCAGCGTGGGGGAGAATACGGATGGGAGATCGAGTGGGGCATCGAAGGAACCGCGACGCTGTACAATGTGTCGATCACGCTGGAAAGCTTGTCGCCCGATATAAAGGTTTTGGGCGCCTGCCACATAGCGGATACGCTCGTGGACGGGTACGGGCCGTATATCAGCACCGGCGCATGCACGCTCGTGATTGCGCCGGATGCCGAAAACGGCGCGCATCCCATGGCCGTAACGTTCACTTCCGATATCGGCAGTTGGACCAACGCAATCAACTTGTATGTGTGGCATGATTTTATCGCCGAAGCCGTTGATACGCCCGGTTGGACATGGACCCATTTCGGGGATTGGTATTTACAGACGAACATCACCACGGACGGCGTCGACGCGATTATGAACACTGGCATACCACCCCATACCGGTCATTGGATCGAAACGGTGGTCGAGGGGCCCGGGCGCATACACTTTGATTGGTGGTTGAGCCCGGATGTTAATT
>SKLK01000009.1 GCA_007123265.1 Kiritimatiellia bacterium | reverse complement strand
AGTGAAAGGTCGGGCAGTATTTCCGTCACGGTTCCACGGGCGATCGGGGCGCTCGTGGTCTGCTCTGGACTGTAATCCTCCGGCCACAACGCGACCGGTCGCCCCACCACGTCGCAGGCGGTCCGGTAGGTGTCCACAAGCGCCCGATGGGCGCCGGACTCAATTCGCTTGAGGTTGTCCGCAATGGACTGCAACAAGGAATGAAACAGACGTGGAAGCGGTATCGACCAGTCGGCCAAACTGCCAGCGGGAATGGTGGTCCCATGTTGCGGGATAGCCGGCGCATGTTGAACGTTAATGCCGATACCAAAAGTGACCCGTCGGATGCGGGTTCCTTGAGCTTGTGAGGCGGTTAATACGCCGGCAATCTTGCGGCCATCGACCAGTAGGTCATTGACCCATTTGATCCGCACCTCAACGGGCCGGTCGGCGGCTGAGCAAATGGCTTCACGCGTGGCCACAGCCGGCAAAGCGGTCAGGGCAGGGGCGGATTCGGTAGCATCGGCATCGATGTCATATTGCCCCGTAAAATGCAGGTTGCCGCGGATGGCCTGCCAAGGCCGGCCGCGCTGGCCACGAAACCGGTCGCCCGCCAGCGCCAATGCAATCACCTGGGCGGGCCACGCCGTCCCGGCGGGTGGGCGGGCGGTGAGCGCGTCAAATTGCGAATTTCGCGCGGCATCGATGAGGACGCATACCGTCGTGCTACACGGTGCGGCATCGCCGGGTCCTTGCCGGACCCCATACAGAGGCCGACCCTCGCCGAGCACGGCCCATACCGACTTAGTGACTTCCGTGCCTCCCACATCCGGGCTGGCCGACCAGTGCAGGTCGCCGGGGAGAAAGGCCGCCAGCGCGTGCGGCGCATCTGTTAACCAGTAAATCGTGCGTTTTTCTTGCATGGCAAAAGAGGTAGGGCGTCCCAATGTGTCCTTGTCATTGATTTGATTGAGTAAACATAGTATTCGTTACATTCGATTATGACGTCCCAACAAACGACTTAGCATGAGTAAATTGCTGCTTAATCTACCAGATGCGTTTCCTTTCCGCACGGAAATCGATGTTCGCATCACCGATGTGAATTACGGCCAACACGTGGGCCATGATTCGATGCTGTCGATACTGCATGAAGCGCGGATGCGGTTTCTGCAGACGTTTGGCGCTTCGGAGACAGACGTCGGCGGCTGTGGTTTGATAATGACCGACACGGCTATTCAGTTTAATGCCGAGGTCACCTATCCCTCTCGATTGGTGTGTGAGGTGGCTTTCGCTGATCCTTCCCGGTCCGCGTTTGACCTGTACTACTGTGTTACCCGTGCGGAGGACGGGGTTCGCGTGGCGGCGGCGAAGACGGGTATGCTGTGTTTTGATTACACGCGGCGTCGGCCGGCGCGAATGCCGTCCGCATTTCGCGCACATTTCCCGGTCCCTGCGGATGGCACAGCGTCAGGGAGCGATCATGCGTAGTCCGGTTTATTGGCTATTGGTCGTCGGTCTAATCAGCCTCTCGCTGACCGATCCGGCGTCGAGTCAGACCCGTCGCGAGCGTGATGTGGAACGAACGATTGAGGCCGGGATCGCCGCGTTTTCGGATCAGCTTTACGACGCGGCAGTGCGATTCTTCGAGCAAGCGGCGCGGCGGACCCGCAGTGACGAACAGCGACTGGAGGCGGAACTCTGGACGTTGCGGGCACTCTATCAGTTGGGCCGATACGAGGACATGGACGCGCTGTTGGAAGATGACGATGCGGTGCTGTCCGACTCCGGGCATAGCCACTTGCATCGTTTTTGGCGCGCTCATGCGGACTACGGGCGGGGCGATTACGAATCCGTGCTGGTGATTCTGGCTCAAATCGATTCATCCGCACTGACTGTGCGGGATGCCGGTCAGCGATTGCGCATGTTTGGTCGGGCCTATGCCGGGTTAGCACAGCACGAATCGGCTATCGCATCGTTTCGTCAGTTCGATCGCCATTATCCCGGGGCGGCAGAAACTCCGGATAATTTGCTTGATTGGGCCTCCTCCCTGATTGATCTGGATCGGGAAACGGAGGCGGAATCGGTGCTGGACCGGTTGATCACCGATCATGCCGATTCGGCCCCTGCCCAAACGGCACGGCTCTGGCGGGCCTATCTGCATGTTCATGAAGGGGAATATACGGAGGCGGAGGTGTTGCTTGAGGACTTGACCGCCCGCGAGCCCCGGCCCTCGAATAGCGCTGCGGAAGCCGCCTATTTACTCGCCCGGATCGAGGAGGCCCGCGGCCATATGGATGCCGCGCTCTCGGCCTTGGAGACCGGTCAGGCAGCCGCGCTCGATCGCGCCACGCGCTATCGCGGGGTGATCCTGCAGGCACGCTTGTTCGTTCGGCAACAGGACTGGGAGGAAGGCTTACGATTGCTGAAGCAGGCGGTAGCCGCGATGCCGGGGCATCCCATTGCCGCCAAGGCCCAGTTGGTGATTGGTGAAGTGCTACTGGATCAAGACCGGCACCAGGAAGCATTGGTCGCTTACACTGACTACCTGGAAGCGTTCGAGGACCCTGCGGGCCGCTCGAAAGCCTGGTTGGGGCGGGCGTGGAGCCTGCTAGGCCTGCGTCGGCCGTTGGAGGCAGCGGCGGCATTTGAAAAGGCCTATCAATTGTCTCCCGGCGCGATCCAGCGCGAGCAGGCCTTATTTAAGGTGGCTGACGCCTATTTTGCCAGTCAGCAGTACGGACGCGCGCGGGAGGAGTACCTGCTCTTGACGCAGGTGTTCCCCGGCAGCGACCTGATCCCAATGGCCTTGTTTCAAGCGGCGGAAAGTCTGGCCCGGCAACGGCGTGTCGCCGAGGCGGTGCAGGAGTTCCGTTCATTGGAGGACGCCTTTTCCGATAGCCATTTTGCCGAGCAAGCGGCGATGCGCGTGGCCGGATTGCATGAGGAATTGGGCGAATGGGATCGCGCCATCACGGCGTACAATCGCCTCATGCGCGGCTATCCTGAAAGTGACAAGCTGGCCGACGCGATGCATCGACGCGGCATGATCCGCTATCGTCTCGGGCTGTTCGAGGAGGCCCTAAGCGACTTTGTGGCGGTGGTCGAGCAGTATCCCGACCACCGCAGCGCGGAGCAGGCCTACTATATGCGGGGCTGGTGCCTGTATCTGCTCGGCCAGAATCAGGAAGCCCTGGACGTCAGCGAGGCGTTTATTCAGCGTCATCCCAAATCTCGGTGGGTGCCCGACGTGCAGTACTGGTTGGCGGCGTATCACTACAATCAGGGCATGTATGAAGAGGCCGAAAGTCGTTTTGCCGATATTTATGCCGCGGATCCGGAAGGCGTTTTTGCGGATGAGTCCCTGTATTGGGCTGGTCGTTCGGCGATGGCGCGTGAACAGTATCTGGCGGCCATGGACTACTTTAATCAGTTGGTCGGGCGGTATCCCGACAGCCCGACTCTGCCGGAAGTACGGTTCGCGCAGGGCGATACGCTGAGTCAATTGGGCGAATTCGCTGGCGCGATCCTGGCCTTCGAGGAGATTATCCGGCGTTATCCAGACCATGCCTTGGTCGACCTGGCGTGGGGGCGCAAAGGCGATTGCCAGTTCACGTTGGGGAACGACAACATGCAGCGCTATCGTGAAGCGCTCAACTCCTATCGCGTGGTGCTGGAAAGTGAAACGGCATCGGCGTTGATCCAGCTTCAGGCCCAATACAAGAGCGGACGGAGCCTTGAGAAATTGGGTGACCGGGAGGCGGCCTTGGACCATTACTTGCAAGTCGTCTACGACTATGTCAATCATCGTCCCTTGCGCAGTCAGGAAGGAACCCTGTGGTTCACCCGGGCCGCGTTCATGGCCGCCGGCCTCAAGGAGGCCAGTGGCGATGTGGCGGGGGCCATTCGGATCTTGCAACGTGTGGTCGACTCCAATGTGGCGGCGGCGCCGGATGCGCTTCATCGCATTGAACGATTGCAGCAGGCGGTCGCCGACGGCTAATCCTGTAACGGGCGGAGAGACAGTAGGAAAGGATAGGGGCATGTGGGAATTACTTGCACATGGTGGATTAATCATGTGGATCATACTGGGGGCCAGTTTTATCGGCGCGCTGATATTTCTGGAACGCCTCTTTCATCTGCACCGGGCCCAAATCAGCGCCTCCGACTTTTTGGAGGGCATTTACAATGTGTTGCGCCGCCGCAACGTGGTTGAAGCGGTTAGCATCTGTGAAGAGACGCCTGGTCCGGTCGCACACATCGTGCGCACGGCTATTTTGTGCGGGGACCAAGAGCGTGAGCAAATTGCCGAAGCGATTGAGGAAGCCGGCTTGGCGGAAATTCCCCGCCTGGAGCGCAACGTCGCGTTGTTGGCCACGATTGCACAAGTTACACCGCTGTTGGGACTGTTGGGGACGATCCTGGGCATGATGGAGTCGTTGTGGGTGATTCATCAGCGCGCCCCGCTGGTCAGCGCCAACGATGTGGCCGGCGGCTTATGGCAGGCCCTCAGCACGTCCGCCGCCGGCTTGGCCGTGGCGATCCCCCTGTATGTCGGATATAATTTTCTGTTGCACCGACTGGAATCGATCCTGCTGGATATGGAGCGGGCTTCGGTGGATATACTGGCCTTTCTGTCCAAGCCGGCGGTTCCGGTGGAGGTGGACGAATCATGAAGATTCGGTCCATCGCTGAATCGGGCCAGCTTTCTTTCTTCCGGCGCCGCTACCTAATGCGGCTGAAGTTCTTCCGCGGAGTGGTCAGCTCGATTCCGTTGGCGGATTTGATCCTGATGATCATCCTCTACTTAATCATCCATTCCTGGGTGATTTTGCGACCGGGCATCGCCTTGGACTTGCCGGTAGTGGAGTTTATTGATGGCGCCCGGGCCGGTACCCCCTTGATTACCGTCGTAGGTGAAAGCCAAGTATTCATGAATGATCAGCGCACCTCGCTGACTCAATTGCCGGAGGCCTTGCAGGCGCAGTTGCAGGAACAGCCGGATCGGACCGT
>SKLK01000058.1 GCA_007123265.1 Kiritimatiellia bacterium | reverse complement strand
GTTTCGATGACAAAATCGATTTCTGTGCCACTCGCCGTCCGGTAATAGAATAGTGGGCGGTGGGTTGCGGAGGATTGATTGTATACACGAAGTTCGTGATAGATGAGCGTTTCCAGGGCAAGATATCAAGTTAAAGCTGGCGAACAATAGTAAGGCTGTATGCCCCAACGTGTGCATTCACAGATTGATTTGCGGATGAAACCTGTATCAGAGACTGCTCAGCAGCTTCTGAAACTCTACAATCTCGTCTCTAACTGATACTTTCACGGCATCATATTTTCGCAACAGGAACTCCAGTCGATCCCAATCGTATTCCAGCTCGGCATAGTAACGCGAAAAGTGACGGAATTTCATGAGTTCGCGGAGGTCGGTATGCGTCTTTTGACTGATCACGGGGGGACGGATCTCGGGAATGGATAAGGCCATTCGGTCCAGCAGGTCTGCATGCCAACGCTCTCCCTCCAGAGCGTTTTCGAAGAATCGGGATATACGAACAAATATGGTTTCGATAGCCGTATAAAAGCGGGATAGACCGTCCGAAATAATCACTGCGCTAACCGTTGTCCGCCCCATTTTTTCGAGTTCATCCTCACAAAATCCATCTACATGATCCTGAACACGTTGCATAACTTCCAAACCGCCGAGAATCTGCCCCTGCAGAATGGAGGATTCTCTTTTGGATTCATTCATGATGGCCTCCCTCAGGTTCTCTGCGCCAAACGCAGCGACCATATTCCTTGATCAACCGAACATAGGCGGGCTCGACATGCTCGATTTCAACGATATCCAGCGGTAATCGCGACAGCCTCTCGGCTTTGCCGACTAAATCAAAGAATTGTTCTGCTGACTGCAAGCCTTCGACCGCGATATCTATGTCAGAAATACTGCTGAACTGCTCGCGATCCAATACGGAACCCCATTGATAGATTGCGTGGGGATTATATTCTGCCTTGATCATTTCGATGATTGCTGCGCTGTCCGCAACCGCTTCTCGCCAGCGTGCTTCGTTACGGGCTTTTCGGGCTGCCGTTTTTCGCGCCAAGAAGGTGCGCACCGTAGCGATATCTTCAGCTTTTTGCTCAGGGGCCATGAATAGCTAGCTCACGCAAGAAACGCCCGGATGCAGGCGACCACCGCGGCCGCCTGCTCGTCGGTGAGTTCGGGATAAATCGGCAAGGCCAATGTTTCGGTCGCCGCGCGTTCCGATTCGGGAAAATCGCCAGGTGCGTAGCCGAGATACGCGAAACACTCCTGCACGTGCAATGGAACCGGATAATAGATCTCGGTACCGATCCCTTGACCCATCAAGTGATCGCGTAAGGCGTCACGTTGCTTGGAGCGGATGATGAATTGATTGAAAATGTGCCGACAGCCGCAGTCACCGGTATAGGCCGGATCCGTACTGGGTGGCATCCAGGGCAACTCAATTTGCTCCGGGCCGATACCCGCGTCCTCGAAGAGCTGCTGATATCGCAGGGCATTGGCCTGGCGGGCGCGACTCCATTCATCCAGATACTTGAGTTTGACGTTGATGACCGCCGCCTGTAGTGCATCGAGGCGGAAGTTACCGCCAATGAAGCGGTTGTAGTATTTGGGCTGCATGCCATGATTGCGCATGGTTTTGAGTTTTTCGGCCTTATCCGCATCCTGCGAGACCACCATGCCCCCGTCACCGGCGCCACCCAAATTTTTGGACGGAAAGAATGAAAAGCACCCGTAATCGCCGATGGAACCCGCTCGACGACGCTTGTACTCGGCACCAATGGCCTGGGCCGCATCTTCGATAACGATAAGCTTATGCTTTTCGGCCAGTGCCATCACTGGGTCCATGTCGGCCATTAGGCCATACAAGTGAACCACCATGATGGCCTTCGTTTGGGGCGTAATATAGGCCTCAACTTGGTCGAAGCGCAGGTTGTAGGTGTCCGGCTCAATATCCACGAACACCGGCCGCGCGCCGGTGCGGGCAATGGAACCGGCGGTGGCAAAGAACGTGTAAGGCGTGGTAATGACCTCGTCGCCCGGCCCGATGCCTTCATTCATCAGTGCGATCAGCAAGGCGTCCGTGCCGGAGGATACACCGCAACCATGGGCGGTCTGTGAGTACGCCGCGACCGCTTCCTCGCAGGCAACCACTTCCGGGCCGAGTATAAAATACTGGGACTCGAACACGGCTTTAACGGCCGCGTCGATTTCCGGTTGCAGCGCCCGATACTGCGCTTTTAAGTCAAGCAAGGGTACCTTCATAAGAATCTTAATCCTTTCAATAACTCATTTTAGCAAAAGACGCAGGACAGAGCTATCCCATATGTATTGCGCCCGGTCCCGGAAGTGCCGCAGCTTCTTGATCCGCTGTTGCATGAACTTGCTTTCAGGATCCGGCGATGACGTTTTGCTGCGCTTAATGTAGGCTTCGCTGTCTTCCAGCAAGGTGTCGGTTGTTTCCATACGACGCCCGATCAGATCCAACAGGGCCCGGCGGATGATGCGGCCGAAGTCGTCGTTGGCTTGGTAATGATCCTTGCGCTCGCCCTTAATCCACACTTGCCGCACGGCACCCCACTGTTCCAACTGCCGCACGGACATGCTGGCTGAGCCTTTGCTGATCTGGAGTGCCTCGGTGAGGTCATCCAACGTTTGCGGTTCCGGACTGAAGTAGATGTGCGCGAAACTTTGCCCGATGACGCGTCCAATGCCGATGGATTGTGTAATTTGTCCGCCGCGCTCGATAAATCGCTGGCGGAGTTGCGTGAGTTCATCTGTCATAATTACCCCGTGAACCCGGACAGCGGTTAGAACTTTTGATAGACTTCGTCCCCGTCAGTTCCCGACCCGTGGAAAACCTACTCGCCAATTTCCGGTTGAGCTGCGCCGCAATATTCAATCCATATTGAACGTATTAGTTCGCTCGCCGCCTGTCAAACCGATACCGGCGGGAGGAGTTAGGGGTTAAAACGCTCAAGGCCCGAGCTGGGTTTCGAGTCGCCGGATGCTGGTGCGGATCATGGGGTCACTCCACCCGCCGCGGCGATGCGCTTCGCGAAAGACCTCCAACGCCTCCTCGTAGTGCCCTGCCTCAATCAACTGACGACCGAGTTGTTTTGAATAGAACTGTTTGGCCGGCCAATGGGCGTGGGCGCGACGCAAGTAGTCAAGGGAACGCTCTCGTTCATCCAACAAATGATAGGCGCGGCCGATGCCGTAGATGACATTCATATCGTAGGGATTTAGCGCATACGCGCGCCGGTACTGTTCCAACGCCACCTGCGCTTGTTCATGTCGATATTCCCGGTCACGGATGAGGCTGGCACGACGGCGGATCAAATCACCATGCTCCAGATAGGGCAACCAAAACCCGGAATCGACGCGCATTGCTTGTTGGATCCGTCGCTCCATACCGGCATACGGGTTGGGCTCGAAAAGATCGACTTGCGCCTTTTCCTCTTCCAACCAGATCATGTAGGTGGATGAGAGCGCGATTTGCAGTGACCACACAGCAGCAACGATCGCGGAGATGCTTAGTCCACCGCCAACCGTCAGCCAGGCACCCAAAGGCGGTGCGCGTGTCCGCAGCAGATCGGCCCGGTAACAGGTGCCGACGGTTACCCCGCTGATCAATACCAACAGGTGCACCAAGGAAAAGACGTGGAAGTTGAAATCAAATAGCGCGTGCCCCAAGGCCGCCACCATACAGCCGATCCAAGCCGCGATGAGCGTCCATTCGCGCGGATTTTTGGCCCTGAAGTAGAGCCGCAGCGCTTGAACAAACACGACAGCAAAAAACAAGCCCAGCAGAGCAACCCCCACGAACCCGTATTCTGCTGCGAGATGCACGTATTCATTGTGGGCATACCGAAGCCAGCGCTCACCGGGCCAGCTTTGGTACGGAGGGTACATCCAGCGATAGGTGCCCGGACCAAACCCGGTGACCGGTCGGACTTGAATCATTTCCCAAGTATCTTTCCATGCAACAAGCCGCCAAGACGCCGTACCCTCGATACGGATTGCGGCGTCGGCCCGCTCTTGGAACATCGGCGAGGCAAACCACAGCGCAGCTAAGATGGCACCCGTCACCACGGGGATCAGCACGGCCGTAACCCAAAAGGCCCGCCGACTGCGTTTCCACATGATCAGCAACAAAACCACGGGGACCCCCATCAAGGTCCCGACCCAACCACTACGGGATTGCGAGAGAAACAGGGCAGGGAAGAACAGTAACAGCCCGTAGCCGCCGAACATTCGCAACATCGCCCCTGCACTCGGCAGCAATACGAGCGCTACGCTCAACGTAATCATCGTTCCCATGTACGCGCCCAGATGCGCCGGCGCACGGAAGGTTCCACTGGCCCGCATCCCGTACTGTTCGTGCCGTTCCAAGTGCAACACCATGGTGCTGCCCTGTATATGTTGGATCAGCGCGTACAGAGCGACCAATACGGCAATGAAAAGGGGGATGAAAAGCAGCACCCGCCACCGCCCTTGCCGGGCCGCCGATTCGGTCCACGCCCAATAGGCCCCCATATAGCTGGCCAGTTTAAGGCACTCGACTTTCGTTTCGTACGGTACGGATGAAAAAGGAATCAGCGCCAGCGCATAGACAAGAAACCCGCCGAACAAGATCCCGCCGGGTGGGATGCGCAGTTCCGATATATCGCGATTCAACAGCGGTCGGATCAAAAACAGGGCGATACCCAGAAACGTCAGCACCATCAAGAAGCCCGCCGACCAATTGCGTACCGCTCCGAACAAAATGATGCCGACTGTAGCCGGCAACATCAGCAGCAGAATACTGCTCCACTCATAGATTGTGCGGCGCCGCGACAACGGGTCCCTGCTGCGTTGACGTCTGCGCGCTCTGACCGGCGAATCAACCCTCATATGGCGACTAGAAGATGCTGCGTCGCACGGTGATTACATCACGCGCACGTATTTCCACATCCTGCTCCGGATTCTGTTCCAATCTTCTGGCGTTGTGTACTTCCGTGGAGCCATCGTCGGCTCGCATAATCTGTACACGGCTGGGCCGCGCATACTCGGTATAGCCCCCCGCGGCAGCGATCGCCCGCAAGAGCGTCATACCGCTGGTCAACGGGAATCGACCGGGCTGCCGGACTTCGCCTCGAACAAAATAGCTTTGGTTGGGAAGAATGACGTTGACGGTAATCTGGCGATAGATTTGCTCACCAATGTAGGTGTCGTGAATCCTTCGCTGGAGCTCCGAGGTCGTTAAGCCGATGGCCTGCACGGGCGAAATGTAGGGCAGATTGATATAGCCATCGTGCGGCAACACGAACTCATAATCCGAGGCTTCGGGAATGCCGCGCAAGTACACATATACGGGATCTCCAGCTTGAAGGCGGTACCCACTGACGACGTGCATTGCCAGGTCCATACCGCTCTCATCGGTGTCCGCTTCAAGCATGGCGTCCTGTTCCGCTTGCTCGGCGGCCGCTCGGCGCTCGCGGCGTGAGAGTCTCGGCTCGTCCGTATCATTCTCGGCTGAACTCGTACGTCGCCCGAAGAGCCCCCTTCGTGGCGCTTCGGCTTCCTCCGCATCCGCTACCTCAACTTCCACAACGGCCGGTGCGGGCGACGGGGTCGCCCGTGGACTTCGTCGGGGCTCGGGCCGACTGCGCCGATCAGTGGGGCGTGACACTTCTTGACCAGGCTCCTCCACCTGAATGGTCGGCGGCATGTAGACATACGGCGGGGGACGGGAGCTGGTGGTGCATGACGTCGTCAACGACATCAAGGCAACCACACTCGCAATAGCCAACCCCCATGTAAACCTGATCCGATGAACACCCATAACCCACGTCCCATCAAAATGAATCGGTCTGTTTGCCCTTGGCCACCACGACCTCTTTCTCGGGCTTCACCTCCTGCGATTCGTTGTAATACGAATAATAGGAGTGGTAGTAATAGTAGTAATCATCCCGCATAATGTTGATGTTGTTCAACACCACACCCACGGCATTCGCGCCGACATTTTCCAGAATGCGACGGGCCCGGGCGGAAATGGTACGCGGATACTTGCGGTATTGGACGACCAGCATGACGCCATCCATTTCGCTGGCCAGAATTGAGGCGTCGCTTACGCCCACGATCGGCGGGGAATCGAAGAAGACATAGTCGTACCGGGTCTTAAGATTCTTAACGAGTTCCCGAATCCGTTTGGCGTCGAGTAGGCCCACAGACGAGCGCGGCAATTTACCGCTGCTAAGGAAATGGAGGTTCGGGACACTGGTTGTCTTGATCGTTTCCTCAATCGGAACATCCCGCAACAAGACGTTGGTTAAGCCAAAGTTATTGTTCACCCCCAGGAAGGTATGCTGCACCGGTCGACGCAAATCGGAGTCTACAATGAGTACCCTCTCACCCATCTGCGCACAGACATAGGCCAGGTTGAACAGGGTCGTTGACTTTCCTTCACCGACACCACCGCTGACGAAGGTATAGGCCCCGCCGGTCATCCCTTTGTTGCTGAACTGCAGATTGGTACGCAACACGCGATAGGCCTCGGCGTGGGGACTTTCGGGTCCCTCTTCGATCAACGGCCGCACCTTCTGTGGAATAATCCCCAACACCGGCAAGCCCAAGTTTTGCTCCACGTCGTCAACGGTCTTTACGGAGGTATCCAAATACTCAATGAAATACGCCAGGCCGACGCCGGCCAGCAAACCCACAATCAGGCTCAACAGAATGTTGGTCGTAAAGCGAGGACTGACATGGCGACTGCGTGGCTCCGCCCGGTCGACGATCTCGACCGGCGTGCGGGGCACCTGCAACTCAATCCCTTCCTGCGCAATCCGGGCGCGCAAGGCCTGAAAAATATCACGCTGCAGCCGGACTTCCCGCTCCATTTTCTCGAAAGGTAAAAATCGCTCCCGCTCGGCCTCAATATCCGCTTGCCGGGCCAGCTGCAGCTCTTCCGAGATGGTATCGTATTTTGCGCGGGCCACTTCATAATCCGCGCGCAAGCCCCGGCGCAAGCCATTCAAGGCATCTTCAATCTGTTGTTTCAGCTCGTCTACACCCGCCCGGATCCGTCGCACCTCGGGATGTTGTTCGCCACGGTTTTCCAGCAACAACCGCAAGTTTATTTGTGCGTCAATGAGTTGACGCCGAAGCGTCGCAAGCGCGGGATCGTTGACAATATAGGCGGAGGCGGTCAACAATTCATCGCCATCCAACTCCACCAATTGATCGTAGCGGGCCTTGCGGACCAGCATGTCGACACGCGCGGAGACCCGGTCCCCCTCCAATTGTTGCAACCGGATTTTGTCCACCTGAATGCCGCCTCGCTCGCGTGACCCCATCATCGCGACACCCAATTCCTCGCGCATGCGCTCCAGCTCATCTTCCGCCTGATCCAATACCGCCCGCTGCTTTTCCATTTCGTTTTGCAACGCTTCCAAGCCGCCACTAATCACGCGGCGAGTTTGGGCGAGGCGATGCGAGCGATACACTTCAGCAATATGATTGGCAATGCGTGCCGCTTCATGGGGATCAGGGCGCCGGACGGATATCGAAATGAGACTGGTATCGCGATACTGATCCACCCGCACACTACGCGACAACAAGCCCAGCGCTTGCTCCAACGTCAACGGCGAGCCATCCGAGGTCATTTCGCGGCCCCACTCCGCCTGCAAGTTTAAATCGCGGATTACCTGCGTAAAGATCGTTCGGGACCGGATGATTTCGAACTCCGTGCGCAAGAAGAAGGGGTTGTACCCCATCACCGGCTGTTGATTGAATACGTCGACATCCAAGGCATCCGGCCGCACCTCGATACGCGCTTCCGAAGAATAGATTCGCGGCAAGGTAAAGGTATAGGCCGCGCCCGTAATGACGATCAACAGGGTAACGGCGAGAATAATCTCTTTTCGAGACCGAATTACGCGCCAATAATCTAAAAAATGAAGAGAAGAATCCTGATCGCCATCCATTATACTCTATCCCGAAACTGAACAGCAAGAGGGACTCGAAGAGCCCCTCTTACCAAGGGTTTACCAATTCGGAGGTCGGCGCCACCAAGTGACGCTGGTCTCTAGCCACACCACCGCTCTACAGCATTAGAGCCGTGTCTTCCAGGCCACATTGAAGCGGTTTCGTTCGAAATCCCGCCGCAGCTGCTCCTCTGAATCCAACTTAGCATAGATCCACGAGAACTCCAGCCAGTTCGAACGATTTAGGCGGTACACAAAGCGTGTCGTAGCCCGGTAAATATTCTCCGTTCCCCCCTCAAAATCATCGAGGTCAAGCCCCAGCTCGGCCAACCGACCGGGAATCGCGTCCGCCACATCATACTTGGCCCGGGCGTAGCTACCGCTTAACTGAAACATCAAGCGAGCCGTTATGTCGTGGGCCAATGCCAACGAAAAACGCAGACGGTCTTGGCTCGCATACGGGAAAATGTCCGACTCAACCATGGAATACCCCAAACCGAGGGATACCCGCGTATCCGGACTCGGCACGAAGGTGACATTCATGTCGCCGTAAGGCTGCGACTCATCATCGATTTCGTTGTCGTTAAAGTCTTTGGTCATGTACCCCACCCGCGCATTGGCGAGGAAATTGGGCGAGAACATATGCTCGGTACCTATACCGAACTGAAAAATGTCCGAGCCCCGGTCAAACTCATCGTCATACTCGATCCGCTCAAATCGGCCATCCAACACCAAGGCCGTCTCCGGCAATACGTTGAGCCGGTACGTCACACCGCCGACGTACATGTCATAGTCTTCGCGGGTCGCGACATCGGAATCGTCGTAGCGCAAAAGATTATAGCGACCGCCAAACTCCAACCGACTGGTTGGCGTGATGCGATACGACAAGGTGGCGTTGAAGGAGTTGTAAAGAAAATCACTCTTCTCCCGGACCGTCACAGTATCGTCAATGACCTCCGGCAGATCCGCCACACGGAAGGTGTCCTTGATATCCAAGGCCCAGCGGGGCGAAAAGCGGTGGTTAAAGATGAAATCCAAGTCGTGATGAATATCCGTCGAATCCTCATCGCGGTCCTCCCACCAAACGAAGGACGGCTTGTACCGGAAACTCAGGAAGGTGTTCTCCAAGTTGAAATTGTAGAGCAACTCAATTTCGTTGGCGATTTTCCAGCTATCGGACTTGTTGCGCTCCGACTCGCGAATATTGTCATCATACTCAATACTTAGGCGATTGTGCAACTGCCAGCTACGGGCACCCTCGGCGGCGACAAAAGATACCGGCAACAGCACCGTAACAGCAAGGATCGAAATACCTAGTCTCAGTTGATTCATTTTTTTCTCCAATTTGACGTGAGGTAAACGGTCGATCAATCCGGCGTTACCGGCAATGGACGCGGCGGAATATCAGGAATCAAATACATAATATCGATAATCATCTGCTTCTTCAGCGGATCCGACGTGATTGCCGCGGAGAACGCATCACCCGCCAGCGGCTCGGCCAACGGCTCCAAACTACTCAAGGCCAGCCCAACCGTGCTGATCGGAATTTCAATGCTGTCCAGATAGGCCATCCAGGATTGAGGGTCTTCGGGGTTTTCCACTTCCGCCGCACGATCCAGCGCCTGCACAATGAGTCGGGCCAAATCAGCCAACACCACAGGCTTGTTGGGATCCCATCCGTCTTCCGGCGCAATCCCGTTGATCAGGAGCACCGCAATCGCTTCCTGTTCGGTTGGCGCGGCCGGCAGGAACCGGTATAAACCCAACACGTTAACCATCAACAGCGCAAGTTCGCCCTGCGTCACTTCATCCGCTTCCTCGGCGTGCACGGTTGCGCCGGGCAACAGTGAGGAGACCGCAAATAGCCCGGTCAATAAACCAATCATCCACTTTTTTCTCATCTCATTCCTCCTAGTGCACATGCCGTGCATTAAACTGTCGATGGCAGGTCACGCAAAACGACCTTTCATAATCCAGTTATATGAATACCGATAAAACCCATCGGGGTCAACCATTTATTTGAGATCTGCCGCTCACAAGCGAACCCGGTGGCGGCGCGCGATGACGCGGCCGTCGGCGTCCTGCTCAATATAGAGGAGCCCGCCTGACAGATGATGCCCCGTGCCAAAAGGCGAGGGACAGACAATCGGATTAAACAGCGACCAGGTCTTGGCACTGCGAATGGTCTCGGCCAAAATCCGGGCCACCGGATACTTGGGCCGCCAATCGGGCAGCCGCGGCAAACGCTGGGCCAGCTGCAACAGCCGGGGTTCATGCAGATGCCCCAATACCGTCAATTCAATTTGGGCCCGCCGCTCGCTAATCGCCGGATTACCAATCAACAAACTCAAGGCGCTGGGATCGTGACAAAACAGAATCACCCGGGCATCCGGCGCCAGTTCGCCAAACGTCGCGGTTAACTGGGCCTCGTGCGCTGCCCGGCGCTGATGCCATTCCGGTATTTCCTCGACCAGCGCCTCGGGCAGAAAATGGTCTAAGGTCAGCAGACTGGAATTGATTCCGATCAGGTCCACCCCATCCACCTGCTCATGCCAAAAAGACCGGATGCCCAACTGTTGCTCGCCCCGGTCCAAACTGGCCAAACGAATCCCGCCCTGCCGCATGCCGGTACTGTATTTACCGATATCGTGATCGCCAAAGATGAAATGACACCGGTCCGGAAACACCTCGCGGATCAAGGTGATCACACCCGCCGCACTTTCGTAGGTGGCCTCGTCGCTCAACCCGACGCCGACCGCATCCCCGCCATAGTCGCCATTCGCCACCACCCAATCGGGGTGATACGCGTGCATCTCCTCCAACGCCTTCAGAAAACAGGCGCGCCGCAATTCAGGATGCCAATTCCAGAACCGGCGCCGAATCCGATGCAGCACATGTCGCCATGTCCGCCGCGCCCACCCCCGGTGAGCCCCCAGCGCGGCCAGGACCTCGCGATCCCTCTCGTGCTCGCTCGGGCCCAACACATGAATATCGGAAATAACCGCTAAACGCATGTTCGCTACGTCCCCAAACCCGCTTCATCGGGTACATTGACCACAGTGGCTAGATTAACCCACCAATACCCACCTGCAAGTACAGCGAATCGTCGATACGGCTCTTGGGCTCAAAAAACTTGAAGTCGACGCTACGATCCACCAACCGCCCGACCCGGATCATGATTTGAAGCTGCTCGGTAATCAACCGGTCCACCCCCGCGTAAAACCGTGTCTCACGCAACATCATCCGCTCACGGTCGTCGCTCGCCTTCAACGCATACTCGGAAATCATGGACATCTCAACGCCCATCCGAATCGCCCACCACACATTCGGACGAAACACCACCTCACTCTGCGGATAAAACAAATCGAACAGCAGAAAATCGCTGATCGCCCAGCGGGCGCCCACCTCCAAATCCAACAACCGCTCAAAGCCCGGAAAGAAGTTCAATCCGAACAATAATGAGAGATTCGGCGTGGCGGCATAGAGCCCGTGGGCCCGGAACGGGTAATGGAAGTGATCCCGCTTGATATGGGTCCACTCGGAGAACAAACCCGGCGCAAATCCCAGACGCAACGCATAGCCATCGGTCAATCGAATCGCGTATTCGATGTCCAATTGCAGCGTCCCCACCTGCTCCGGCAACTGCAGGCCGCCGCGGCGCGTCAGCATGCTCAGGTCCAAATCCGCCGCCACATCCAGCTCGCCGGCCCGGGCGTGGAAATAGAGCAACGGTGCGCGGGCCTGCAGCCGGGTACGGCCGAAGCTGCCAAACCCGTCAATCCGGGCGTCCTCCATCACGTGCAGGTGCACCTGCCAGATCGGATCGTCATAGGCATCGAGAATCTGACAATAGGGCGCTCCGTACTGGGCCCAAGCCGACGCACCCGCGGCCCAGTAGATACCGGCAATTAACCAACCGGTCGCGCTCAACCTCCAACTACGCCGCATGTGCCCCCCTCATTATTCCACTCCCGATCGCACCGGCACAATATGCGGTGTCAACTCGATCTCCAGCCGTTGCGTCGTCCCGTGTCGGTCCAAGCCCACGAGAAAACGACGGTAAAAGTCTTGATCCTCGGCCAATCCCCCCACGTTCACGGTCTGTCCAGGCGCCACGACAACCTCCGTCGCCAACGCAATAAACGATGTTTGATGGGGTGCCCCCGCAACCCGTCCCCGCAGTTCAGGCACCAACCGCACATGAATCGACTCGCCTCCAGCCAACACCGTCGGCGTCATCCGCAGGAAGGCCCCGACCTCCTGCCACTGGACGTGCGACTCCATGTAGCCGCCACGCCAGCCATACGACATCAGCCACTCCAGGTACGGCACACGCTCGCCCACCCGCAAGGAGGCATCCCGGCCGCTGGCCGCCATCAACTGTTGCACCGTCTCCCCTTCCCAGCGGGTGGTTTCATAGCCCAGTTGCGGTCGCCACGTCCAGGCCCCGCCCGACTCGCCGCCTTCCAGCCCGATGCGTGTGTCGCGGGTCGCGCCCGCCTCACGCATTCGGACTTCCACCCGCACATTCGGAGTTTGCGCGTCCGCCTGCCCCAGCACCTCATGCAATTGCGCATGCCGCAACGGCGTGGTAACCACAATCAAGCGTCGGCCCGCCGCATCCAACACCACATGCCCCTCATCGTCTACCACCACGCGAGCATACGTCGCCAACGCTTCTGCATCCCCATGCACAATCGGATAAATTTCAGTCCGCAGATCATCCGCTGCCACCATCAGCGTCCCGCCAAGCCAAGCGCATACAACGAGGATTATGCTTCGCATCTTCATGGTGGCAGCCTATACCGGCGCCCCGCAAAAAACCAGCCCCATTGCGACGTCTTCGCCGTCGGCTTCCGCGCCCAGCGTGCGCGGCTACAGTTCACTTGAGTTCAACATGCTGAAGGGCTGTTTTTGTAACCTGTTGACTTTCAATGGTTCAGCTTTTATCGATTGCTGATTTGGGTGTCCCAGCGGGAAAAAGAAGACTGATCCTTGTGCAAAAGACAGGCCGATGCACTCCGATTCCGTAGCAAAATAATCGTAATCGACTAGTCCCTGAAATCGTGGGTACGTTCAAGGATTAGAGCTTTTTAATTAATGTTGTAGCCGCCGATTCCGACTCAATTCAATGGGTCATTTCGAGGACCCTTATCGGCGCCACGCTGATTGGCTCGTGAGCTAGAACCGGATCAATGTAATATGTTGTCATGTCGAGCGTAGCGAAGCGAAGTCGAGACATCTCGATCTTCGCCAACCACCGTCGGTTCTTTAGGAGCGGAGCCTGCCCTGAGCGAAGCCGAATGGGTCGGGAAGTCTCCGGCCTTGCCGACGAGATGGAGACCGCTCGACTTCGCTCGGGGTGACCGCCGAGGCAAGCCGGATGGCTACAGATCTATTTAAAATGCTCTAGATGAAACGGTTGTCGGTCTCTGGCGATTCTTGAAAGGGCGCAATCTGCGCGAGAACGCGAGACAACGGCGAAAGATTAAGGCGAAAGATAAAGAGCCTGTTTCCCCCTTTGTCTTTCGCCCTAATCTTTCGCCCTAATCTCTGGCGGCGGAAACATGGCCGGCAAGAAAAAGAGGAGAGCAACTCTAATTCAGGTTAATCCGATGCAGAAATGGGAATCAACATGAGCCGGGACTTCGATTACGATTTCGCCTCGGGTGTCCCAATGTTGAACTCAGGAAAAGACCAGCCTCATCACGACGACTTCGCCGTCTGCTTCCACGCCCAGCGTGCGCGGCGACAGTTCGCTTGCGCAGGAATTGAAAACCGGTCCGCTAAACTCCTGCGGCGTCGCGGCGCTCCGCCTCCAACTCAGGATTCGTAGGCTTTCTGGAAGGTCGAACTTCGCGAGACCAAACGAAAAAGACACAGCTTCTCTGTCCCTAAAGCAGAATTGGCCGCAAGGGGCACATACGCCACAAATGTTCTCAGGCATACCGACCACCGACGCACCGACCACCGACTACCGACGCACCGACCACCGCCCTCACGCCCATTCTTTCACGCAGCGTCCGGCCACGTAGGTCGCCGCGATCGCGCGCTCATCGCCCATGATCATTTGAATGAACAACTGTTCATCGAGGTCCTTGGCGAAATCCATGCGGAAATCGATCAACGGCGTGGATCGCAGATTCATCACGGTCAAATCGGCTTCGTAGCCCGGCGCCACCGAGCCGATCTTATCCGCCACCCCCAGCGCCTCGGCCGAGCCGCGGGTCGCGAGATAGAAGGCATGCTGCGCCGGCAAATCGCTACCATTTAAATGCGCAGCCTTGTACGCCTCGTTCATGGTCTGCAACATCGAAAAACTGGTGCCCGCCCCCAAATCCGTCGCCAACCCCACCGGCACCGGTCGGCGTGGCTCCTTCGCGTACCGGACATTCAAATAGCCCGAGCCCAAAAAGAAGTTGGAGGTCGGACAATGCGCCAGCGAGGCCCCCGTCTCATGAAACAAGTCCAATTCCGCTTCGTCCAAATGGATTCCATGCCCGTAAATCGCCCGCGGACGTAACAAACCGTATTTGGCATAAACCTCCGCGTACGATTTCGCCCATGGAAACAACTGCTTCACCCAGGCCACCTCGCGCAGATTTTCGGAAATATGCGATTGGATCAACAGATCCGGATGCTCCGCCGCCAGCGCCCCCACCAGCTCCAACTGCGCCTCGCTTGAGGTCGGCGCAAACCGCGGCGTCAATACATACTCAAACCGCTCCCGTCCATGCCAGCGCGCGATCAGCTCCGCCGACTCGTCATAGGCCCGCTGGGCGGTATCCAGCAACCCCGCCGGCGCGTTCCGGTCCATGCACACCTTGCCCGCCATCAACCGCATACCCAAAGGCTGCGCCGCTTCGAACAAGGCGTCGACCGACTCGGGAAACACCGTGCAAAAGACACAGGACGACGTAACCCCATGCCGCAACTGCTCCTGCAAGAACAACTGCGCCACCCGGTCCGCGTGTGCCTTGTCCGCAAACCCCTGTTCAGCAATAAAGGTGTAATTATTCAGCCAATCGATCAGTTGCTTACCGTGCGCAGCAATAATCTCCATCTGCGGATAATGCACGTGCGCGTCAATAAACCCCGGCAGCATCAGATGATCGGCCGGCAACTCCCGCACCGGCACATCCGCCGCCAACGCGGCCAAACCTTCCGTCGCCGGTCCCACCGCCGTGAACCGGCCCTCCTCCATCACCACGAGAGCGTCCTTACTATAGACAACGGACTCGGCGAACTCCGTATGGTACGGATCCGCCGCAAACGTCAGCAATGCCCCGCGCAAAGCTTGTTTCATCGTCCCCCCTTCATGGCCCATTATCCTCGTTGCATCCTCATATCAAAAGTGCTAAAGTGTTTGCTTCAATAGTGAGATTGTCAACTCTATCGCGCGGCGCACCACGCGCCCACCGCCGCATAGAGAAGCAACGGTGTGTGGTTAATGTCAGGACAGTAAAAGGAAGGATGATACCTATGCATAAAACTCTGATCGGCCTATTTTGCGCAACCGCCCTCTTCAGCACCACCCTGCTGGCCTCGGGCGAAAGCCACTTTACCGCGGGCGATTTCACGCTGACCCTCATCGGTGGCGGCTCCAGCGACAACGATTTCGACTCCAGCACCTCCTACATCCAATTGGGTCTGGGCCACTACATCACCGACCAGTTCGCCGTCAACCTGCGGCAGGACCTCGGATTCATCGATATCGGCGACAGCAACTTCTACAACGCCTCGACGCGTGTGGGTGGGCAGTATGTGTGGGCTGTCAACCAGTTTGCCCCCTACTTCGGCGCCAATATCGGCGTCGTGTATGGCGACGTGCTGAAGAATCAGTTCATTGCCGGCCCCAACCTTGGCACCAAGTTCTTCGTCAACGAAACGACCTTCATTAATCTCGGCATCGAATACCAATTCCTATTCCGGAACACCTCCGGCGCTCAGGACGGATTCAAAGATGGTCGTTTTGTCTACGAACTCGGTATGGGCGTGCGCTGGTAAGTCGCAACGCCGCCGTTCCAATCGTTGGAAGAAAAAAAGCGCCGTTTTCCAATCGTTGGAAGATTTCGGCCGCTTTTTTCCAATCGTTGGAAAAATTTTGGGCCGTTTTTCCAATCGTTGGAAACCGGCCCATTTCTTTTCGCCGCCCCGACCGCAACCCGAAAAAATAGCGCCTGCAGGGCGTGTTGATGCATTCGAAATTCGCGGATTAAATCGGCGATCCGCAAGCGGACGCCCTAGCCCGCATTTCTCACTGAGCCGCCCCACGACCTTGTGTCGTGGGAGGCGAACGCTGAGTGCGCACCAGTCTGGAGCAATAAAGAGAGCCCGTTTTGAGCAAGTTGAGAAAGGAATACCTTGCTTGCTCTTGCCTGGCTCATTCCGTGCCGGTTGTGCAGCATGCAGAACGCAGCCTCACGTTCCCACGACACAAGGTCGTGGGGGCGCAAGAACATGCGACGAGAGCAGCGATAGTTGGTGAGAAATGCGGGCTAGAAAGGTTAATAAATTCGCAGATGCAGGGTCGTCGCTTGCCACGTGCCAGAATTAATCAAGATGCCCTGCCGTCATAACCGGAGAAAAAACAATGCCTGGCTTCATTAATCGCCCCCGCGCCCTCATCCTCCTGCTGGCGGCCTTATGGCTTGGTGCCAGTGCC
>SKLK01000236.1 GCA_007123265.1 Kiritimatiellia bacterium | reverse complement strand
GCCTCAAATCGTCGCAGGGTCGTGGCTTCGTCGGTGGGGGTGTTGACCGTGGTAATGGACAGGGTGCTGATGCCGGGTGCCACTTGAGCCCAGCCCCACACCGTATCGGAGCGCAACCATTGATAGTGTGCGACCAGCGCCAGGCTGCCGCCTGACACATCGATGCTGGAGTAGCCGGCATCGCGGAGGCGGGCATGGCTCGATTGCCATAAGCCGGCATTGAAACCCAGTCGCAGGCGTTCGGGCGATACTCGCCACAGGAGTTGGACGTCCATGCCATTAATCATATCCACATCGAGATCATCCACCACCAAAGCGACCTCGTCGTAGTTGATCCGGTCCAGCCGGGACGCCCACCCGCCCACTTCCACGGCCAGGCGCGTGAAGAAGCCTACTGGAACCGGTTCCCACAACTTCGCTTCCAACGATTGTTGAAATTGCAACACTTGGGCCGGACTCATTTGGTCCACCGCCTCAAGCAGCGCCTCCGGTGTAACCTCGGCCAACACGTTACCCTGCACGAGTCCTGCGAAACAAAGCCCTATCAACCATTTTTTCATCGTTATGCACCTCGGGTTTAGTTTAACACGCCAAAGCATATCGGCTTAGACTCACAAAGGCCAACGTTTCCGTCCACGATTATGGCATGAAGATTTGGTCTGGGCGGTTAAGGATAATTTGCGGGGTTCGATCGTGGATGCTGAGCATACCGTGGACCACTACTTCGACACCCACCAAGTCCATCAAGTCGTCTCCGAAGAGGGTTTCGAACGCTGGTAGCGCGTTGATGTGAATAACCCCGCTAAAGTGGCCACGGAGGGTGCCAAAGCGGATAAAGGTCAGTTCCCCGACGCCTACTCGGGCGGCGACACTTTGTACTTGGCCTTGAACCCAGACAAAGGAACCGGCCATTGTCCGCAGTCGCCGCGTATCTGAGGCTTGAATGATAGCCGGCCGATCGTGCTCGCCGGCTAATTCACTGGAGTCCGGTCCTCGTGTGAGCGCCTCGAACGCCTCCGCTGGTGTTGTGGATAGTTCCGCCGTATCGGCCTCTCCCAATCGAGTTTCCACCCAGCGCAACGCTCTGCGGATGACCGAACTTCTTGGTTGGGCTTCGCTTAGTTGAATCCAGAGGTGCTGTGCTTCGTGTAAAAGCCCGATTCGTTCTGCGCCTGTAACGGCCTCCGACCAGAATCCCAACAGATAGGCCCGGCCCATTAGCGCATCCGTATTTCTCGGTTCATTGTCCAGTATCTGCCGATACAGCCGGTCGCCTTCTGCAAAGTAGGCAGATGCTTTATCGCCTTGTGCTAGGGCCGCATGGGCTTGTCCCAATTCACCGTGAAGGCGGGCTAAGTCATAGGTATATCCTTCGGATGCATGGACGGCTATCCCGGCAAAAGTTGATTTTGCTTCTCCAAGCGATTCAAGCGCATCCGTGTAGGCACCCATACGCATTCGGGCCCGGCCGAGAGCCGCATGGCTTAGCGCAAGGCGACGCTGATGCTCGGCAATGTGGGGTTCGGCTACGGCGACCTGTCGCTTCAGCACGGTTGATGCGAGAAACGCCTCAGCGGCGTCCGGATAAAGTTGGCGTGCCATCTGTATGGCGCCGATATCGTCCCACGTGCGAGCCAAATCCATCTTATAGCGCGTGCGATCCGGTGCTTGTTCCAGCAGCTGTTGTTTAATGGCTAGGGCTTCTTGGTGGGCTCGCAGCGCTTGCTGGTGCCGGTTCGCACGGCTATACAAGCTGCCAAGCTCATCCCAATGATGGGCCATGTTGCGTTTGAGTGTTCGCTCCTGCTGATGCGGATTCCGGGCGAGAACGGCGGTCAGGAACGCAATGGCGTTTTGGTGTGTGGACTCAGCACGGTTGAGCTCCCCCATAGACTCAAAGTCAGCAGCCAAGTGGGACATCGTCCATGATTTCTGGTTGGCGATGCCTTCATCATGTGGGTGCTGCGTGGCGAGTTGCTCAAGAAAAGCGACGGCATCCAGCAGTAGTTGCCTACGCAGTGCGCCTGCTTCTGGTACAAGCGCCAATTGACTACGGGAAAGCAAGGTCATGAATCGATCGACGGTTTGCAAAGTTTGGCTCAGATTGCTCTCCGCTTCTTGGCGTTGGGCTTCTGCAATCGCTTGTGCCCGTCGGGCCTCCGCCAAGCTCCATGCAGCGGCGGTTGCGCCAATCAGGATGCTTGCGACAGCGATGGAGGCGGCCGTAACCAAGACTTTGTGTCGCGTCGCGTAACGATGCAAAATATAAGTTGCGTTATGGGGGCGGGCGCGAATGGGGGTCTGCGTCAATACACGCTCTAAGTCTTCAGACAATGCGGCAGCGGATGGATAACGTCGTTCTGGATTTTGCTCAGTAGCCATGCGCGCAATCCAGGCGATATCGGCTTGAACGTTTAGTGTCCGGCGGCTGACGTCGATCGCTGCGCCCACATCGTTGGTCCCCAACAGCATCTCTGCAGCAATGACGCCCAGCGCATACACATCGCACCGCACATCAATGGGTAGAGCGGGGGTGGCCACCATTTCAGGGCTCATATACGGCGGGGTGCCGACGCGTTCGATTACACGCCCGGAAGGGCTCGGTTGACCCGCCTGATCCGCTTGGTCGACCAACCGCGCCAATCCAAAATCAAGGATGCGGGGACAGTCGTCGCTATCAATCAGCAGGTTGGCGGGTTTCAGGTCACCATGGATAACCCCTCGCTGATGGGCGACATGCACAGCTTGGACAATATCACGGAGCAAGCATAGGCTGGCTGAAAGCGAAAGCTCATGCGCTCGCAAATAGTCCGATAGCGTTGAGCCCTCCACATATTCCATCGCAAAGACGGGCCGTTTCGGGCCCGGACCTTGTGTGGTCGACACCTCGTAGATGCGGGCAATTAGCGGGTGCTCGAGGCGCGCCAAAATGTCGGTCTCCTGGCGAAATCGTTGAAGGAAGGCGGGGGTAAGCAGATTCGTATGCAGCACCTTTAAGGCCACGCGACGCGATGGGACTTGTTGCCATGCCTCAAAGACGGCGCCCATACCCCCGACGCCGATCAGCCGGACCAGTTCGTAGTTCGCGATCTTGGGCGGCGACAAATCCGTAGGTTCCGCTGTGGGCATGCCGGCTGAACTGAATGGGGGGAGCGGATCGGACGAAGCCATCATCATGCCTCTCGCCCGCCGGCGTTAATCAACATTTCGCGGACGTGTTCGGGTATCCAGGCCTGGCTAGCGGTCCACGTGAGACCGGCCTGTAGATCGGCCTCCGGCAAGGAGGTGATGTGCTCCCCCGTATGCAGCCATGCGGCACCGATCGCACAATAATACAAAGCCGTGGCACAATCGCGCGGGTAATTGGCGACGTCCTGTTCGCCCAGCCAGCGGGCGTAAGCCTTTAAGCTGATGAGCACGGTGACGGGCATGTCGGGATCGAGCAAGAGGTTTTCGATAGGGGCGTCGATTTCCAAAGCCGCCGGGCAGTCCCGCAAGACCTGGGGATCAATGGCTTCGTCTTTCAAGTGCGTTTGCAATTGATGTCGGAATAAGTCGGCGAGATCGTCCTTTGTCCAGGCAGCCGATAGTGGCGCATCCTTGTGCAGCAGTCGCCCCAGAGCAAGCGTTGTATCGTGCAGGTCGGCGGTCGCATCCGTTCCAGACTCATCCATAATTACCATTCCCAAATGTCGCGAGGATTTGCCACAGCTCGTCCAGTTCCTGTTCCACATCGTCTTCCGCCTGCACATGCTCGGCGATGATTTCGCGAAAGGTGCGTGCCAACATGCGCTTGACGGTGGTCAAGGCATTCGAGGCCTGCATCGGGGACTTGAATCCCAGTTCAGCGACAAAGGCGGCATAGGGGCGAGGTGGGACGCCATGCAAAATCGGATTGATGACACGGTCTTCAAACAAGCGCCAATAGACCTCCCGCCCCGCGTTCCGGCACGCGTCCCGGGTACGCACCAGCGCCTCCTCGATTCGCTCTCGAATCCACGCCAGGTCCAGGAGCGCTGCCACGTCAGGCCTGGTGCTTTCCGGTGTGAGCGGGCCCTGTTCATCCATCCCGTCGAAATGGATGATCGACTTTGGCGCCCGCTTGCTGGCCTTGGCTTTGCGGAGCTCGCTCACAAGGTAACGATCCAAGGCTGTGAGAAGGTACGTGCGAAACCGGCCCCGGCTACGTTGCGCCTGATGCAGCCAGTTGGCTTGTAAGACCTTATTCAGCATGAAGCCCTGAAGCAGATCATCGGCATCCTGCGCCGGAATGCTACGTATGGCGATCAGATGGAGGCGCAGCCCGGGCCGGTAATGACGTAGCAATTCCTGCATGGCCGGTCCGTCTAAGTCGTCGGCGGCACGCCTGACCAAAGACCAGCGCGTCGTCGGCCATTTCTGCTTGGGTGCTTCTAGAGGCATAAAACGACTCGTAACCAATCCTGTAAAGATAGCCGATCCACTCATGCGAACAAGTAGAAAAAACTTCGTTTTGCGCAATATGGCCGAGGCGGTCGCGTATCCATGAGCGTAGGAGGGACGATAACAAATCCGCGGCCTAACACAACCCTGACAACGTCATAACAACATCCGCACACAAGCGTTGGGGGAATCCTGAGAGCGGCTGGATGAATAGGTCCCGATGACCGTATATCGGCGTCTAAACGAGGAGAGATAGATGAAAGCGATGAAGTGGATGGGTTTGTTGGGCCCGCTGGTTTGGAGTGCCATGGTTTGGGCGCAGCCCAGTCTGATCAATTACCAAGGGCGGTTGCTCGATGCCGGTGGCGAACCGTTCAACGGCGTGGTACCCGTCGAAGTCCGGTTGTTCGATTCCGACACCGGGGGCGTGGCTATATGGCAACAGACCATCACCAATGTGGAAGTGGTAAACGGTCTTTATCATTTTCAATTTGGCGACACCAATCTTGCCGACGCCTTGGATGAATCGGAGATCTGGTTGGAGCTGGTGATTGACAGCGAACTGATGAGTCCGCGCCAGCGCTTGGTGGCTGTGCCCTATGCCTTGTGGGCGGAGCAACTTGCCGATGCCGG
>SKLK01000175.1 GCA_007123265.1 Kiritimatiellia bacterium | reverse complement strand
TACATCACATTCTTGCGTGATCCGGTAAAGCGTCTCATCTCTTATTACAACCATGCGTGGAGTGAGCCGGATCACTACTTGCATGAAGCCGTCTATCTCGAACGCATGCCCATTGCAGATTTCTTCCAATCCGATTTGTCGACGGAATTGGACAACCTGCAAGTGCGGATGCTGGCTGGCATCGAAAAGCAGGTGCCAATGAATCAGTTAACCCGCGATCACTTGGAATTGGCATGGCAACATATTGAGACCTATTTCCCTGTCGTGGGCACCGCGGAACACTTCCATGAGTCAATCCTGTTGATGCGCCGTGAATTGGCTTGGTCTTTCTTCCCGTTGTATGTCCCCGCTATGGTGCGCAAAAAACCGAAAGTGAAGTCGGCGGACGTGTCGCAGGAAATAAAGCAGCTGATCGAGTCGCGCAATGCGTTGGACGCAGAGCTCTATCGACGCATTACTGAGCGCCTCCAAGGCCAAATTGAAGCAGCCGGCGGTCCGCTTCAGAAGGCTGTTGCGCGCTACGAACGCTGGAACCCTCGCTATGCAGCAGTCATGAAGTACTTGCCGATGTATCGACGATCTACTCGTCATTCCTAGTCCCGCGCGCATGATCGCTAATCGCAGAATAACCAGCACAGGGTACTTCTCTGTCTTTCTGTTTGATAATGCCGACTCGAGGAAGCAACATTATAGAATGTTATTAAGGCCTCCATGCAGCTAATTCAGGCAAAAATGATTTTCATGCTCGCTCTGTGGCTATGCGGAGTGGCGCTGGTACATTCGGAAACCGTTCGTATCAACGAAGTCATGGCATCCAATCAGAGCACAATTGCGGATGAGGATGGTGACTACGAGGACTGGATCGAGTTGTACAATTACGGCGATGAACCGGTCGATCTGACGGGTTGGGGGCTAAGCGACAATTATGGTAATCCCTTTAAATGGACCTTCCCCGATGGGGTAACCCTGTGGCCGGGTATGTACATGTTGGTGTGGGCATCAGGGAAGGATCGGTACGAGCCATTGGCTATGGACCGAGCCTTGGTTTCCGAAGGGGCTGAATGGCGCTTGGCGGAGATTGATGGCGAGGATGTCGCTGGGTGGACGGCTGTTGGTTTTGATGATACCGGGTGGTTGCAGTCTCACGGTCCATTCGGACGCGGACCGGGCTATATGGTGGAAACGGAATTTGGTGCCGACTGGTCACGCGTGGGACTCAGACGTGCTTTCGATTATACCCCCATGGGGGGATCCAATGTGCAGGTGCGGGTGCGTAGCAACTGGGGCGCTATCATCTATGTGAACGGTGAGGAGGCGGTCCGCCACTTGGTTTCAGATGAGGACGTCGTTCAGCCTGTTCCTGTTGATGGTCTCCGTCTCTGGGTTTCATCCCATACGGGAATAGAGCCGCGTGATCAGGATGGCACCAACTATGTGACGCAATGGACGGATTTGAGCGGTAACGGGAATCACTTGGTAGCTCAGTCTGAAGCACGCCAGCCGGTCTGGGTGGAGGGGGGCTGGCAGTACCATGCTGTGGTTCGTTTTGACGGCGTGGGGCAATCCTTGGTTAGTCCTGCGTTTGCTACGGGCGATGAGATAACCATCTTCGTGGTGGCAAGTCCAGTGGGGGGTGCGACTGGGCCGCGGCTTTTTTCCAAGGGTTCGACAGCTGGAGGCTTCCAGCTTCAGCGGTCGGGGACTTCTTCCACAGGACAGCTGCGTCTTGATACTTCGGGAGAGGGGGGCTTCAATCAGACAAGGAATATCGCGAATGTCTTTAATGCTGAATGGAAGCGTTTTTCCTTGGTCGCGACTCCGGCCAATGTGCGAGTCCGGGTGGACGATGGCGAAGTCTTTTTTGACGACTACCAGTGGGGCGACGGGATTGCCAACAACAACCCGTTTGTGTTGTTTGCCAGCTATTCCGGTGGCTGGGGGTTCGCGGAAGGCGACGTAGCGGAGGTGTTAGTGTTCGATCGAGCGCTGGACGCCGAGGAGGTCGCGCTTGTTGAGCATTATCTGGATGTGAAGTATTTTTTGGGGGACGATCCGGTCCCGGCCCGAACATACACCATTGATCCATCCGTTTTGATTGCGGGGGGCAACGTTATCGCGGTAGATGTGCAACAATGTGCACAGGATAACGCCGCCGTATATGTGGATTTGGCTGTGGTCGAACCGTTCACGGAGGCACTGCTGCATACCACATTCAGCATTTCATCTGCCGGCGAAGAGGTCATTCTGACCCGGCCCGATGGCGTCCGGGTCGATGAATTGCCGCCTTCGCCGCTCCCAGCAGGAGTATCTGTCGGTCGCGTGCCAGGCGAAGGCGATGCATGGTTCTTCTTCGATCAACCAACTCCGGGTGAACCAAACACAACCCAGGCTTACCTGGGTATTCTGGATCCGCCAGCTTTCTCCCACGAAGGGGGTTTTTATACGGATGCGATCAAGCTGGGTATGTCGCTGCCCGAGGGCAGTCCGTTGGGTTCAGAGATCCGTTACGAGATGGCTGCCGGCCCAGGAACAGAGGCGTTATCTTACGAAGCTCCGATTGCCATCAATGCTCGGACGTTTGATGTCGACGACGAACAGCAGGTGACGGACTCTGGCGGGCATCCGGATGGCCCATATGATGGCGTTCTGTTTGGACAGGGCTTCCGGATTCCCTTACCGACGGCCATCGCGGAGCTACCACTATCTGATTTTTCACTAGAGGCCCGCTTTCGCACGACGGATGTCGGTCGAAATATTCTAATGGGGAATTTCGGCGATGGTGCCAACGCAATGAATCTTGAACTGCATACCGATAATCGGGTTCGCGTCTATATTCAGGATGCTGCGGTCGCGACATTGGATATGAATTATTCGGCCGGGGCGGTCGATACGCGCGACGGCCAATGGCATCACCTCGTGGCCGTTCGAGAGAATTACGATGTTCGATTATACCTAAATGGTCAACAGATTGGCGAGGCGGGGACATATCCCAGCGATGGTTTCACCTTGCTGGGTGACTATTATTATTTGGGCCGTGATTCACGCTCGGGTGCCACCGAATTTAATGGTGAAATCAAGGATGCTCGACTATGGGCACGTGCTTTATCAGAAGCTGAGATCCTCGCGCATGGAAGTGGCGGAAGCCAAGCCGGAGCCGAAGGGTTGCTGGCAGAGTATGTTGAGCTCGTGCCGAATCACTATCTGTCTTGGATCAAAGCCAACGCTCCCAGTCAGAGTTCCCCTTTACCTGTAGGACCGCAGTTTAAGGCAACAGTGGTGCGCGCGTGGGTGGAAAACGAGGATTACCTGCCCAGTGCACAAACGATACGCACCTTTTGGGTTACTCCGCAGGGCCCCATGCGTTACACGCTGCCGGTGGTCTCGCTGGCGGTGAATCCAGAGGATTTGTTTAGCGCGGATCGCGGGATCTATGTGTATGGAGATAGTGCAAATGGGAATTACCGGCAGCACGGGCGCGAGTGGGAGCGACCAGCTCATCTCGAATTTTACGAGCCGGAAGGCACCCTCGGGTTGGCCCAGCATATCGGCTTGCGCATTCATGGCGGTGCCTCGCGTCAGATGCGTAAGAAGTCAATGCGCTTTTATCCGCGCGGCAGCTATGATGAAGCCTCCATTATCGATTATCCCATCTTTCCGGATGCAACGCATCATCCTGCCGATGACCATCCTTTTCAGACCTTTAATCGTCTCATCTTGCGCAGTGGTGGCACCGACTGGGGAACGAACTACGGGGGTGCCGACGACACGTGGGGTTCAACCGGCTTACGCGATCTGATGCAGCGCGTTGCCGTCGATTTGCCGATTGTGACGCAAGCCGCCTATCGCCGCGCAATTGTCTTCTTGAACGGGGAGTATTGGGGGATTCACAACTTTCGCGAACGCTACGATGCGTCCTACTTTGAGAAGAAGTTTGGGGTGCCGCGCGAGCAGGTTGTAATGTTTGAGCGGAACCGAAATGTCGACGAGGGCGAAGTGGCCGACCGCGCACACTATGACGCAATGCTGCAAATGCTGCGCGATGCCGATCCCGAAGATAAGAGTGTGTTCGAAGCGGTGGAAACGATGATGGATATGCAGGACCACATCTATTACACGCTCACGCAAATCTATCTTGGCAACTTTGATTGGCCGGGCAACAACATACGTTTCTGGCGCAAGCGCACGGAGAAATTCGAGCCGGACGCCCCTTACGGCCATGATGGCCGTTGGCGCTGGTTGCTATACGACGTTGATTTGGCCATTGGGTCACGCGGCTGGGGACACTCCCACAACACCTTGGCACATGCCACGGCCACGTCCAATAACCACTCGCTTTATAATCCGTTGTGGTCCACCGAATTGCTGCGTTTGCTGCTGCAGTGGGAACCCTATCGCCAAAATTTTATCAACACGATGGCTGACTTGCTGAACAACGACTTCGCCGCAGCCAATGTGGGTGCCTTAGTCGAGCACTTGCAGAAAGAAATTGAGCCGGAAATCGATGAGGAGATTCGCCGCTGGCGCACGTTCAATAATTCGCGGTCCCGCTGGGAAGATAACATGCAGGTGTTGGCGGACTTTGCGCAATTACGTCCTGCGACTGTGCGCTCACACTTTGTCGATTACTTTGATTTATCCGGCACAGCCGAAATGGCGGTAGAGGCCGGGGAAGGTGGAGCCATTCGCGTCAATACGCGAACAGTTGATCCCGCAGAATCCGTTGACGATTGGGTTTACTTTCAGGACGTCCCGGTCGAGCTTGAGGCTCTGCCCAAGCCGGATCATCGGTTCGTGGGGTGGCGCTTGAATGATGCCCCGGTCCTTTATTCCACGGATGCGGTGATCGAGCTGACATTGAGCGATGATGTGACCGTCGAGGCCGTCTTCGAGCCGATTCCGCTGGCGGAGCAACCGGCGGGCTTGCACGAGTGGGACTTTGAGGACGAAAATGGCACAGATTACCTGCTACCATCCTTCACGATTGGGGGCGGTGCGTTGACGATCTCGACCGGTACCGTATCCGTCGTGTCCCGGAACGCCACCGCACAGGATTTCGACTCTGCACACTTAAGGATTAACAACCCGATCGGAGCGGAACTGTTGTTT
>SKLK01000015.1 GCA_007123265.1 Kiritimatiellia bacterium | reverse complement strand
GATTACGATTCCCGTGCGCCGGGCGCCGGGACATTCTCGCAGGTCCTGTTTGCCACCGGTGAGTTGTTTGACGTCCTGCGCAAGGAAACCGGGCAACCGCTGATCGCGTCGGCTGCGGCCGCGCGCTTCTACGCCGGTTTAGTCGATGCCATGGTAATCGATGAAGCCATGGCTTCGCAAGCCGTGGTGCGGCCCTACCAACCCGCCTACAAGCTCTGGCGCTTGCATCCATTGAGTGTTTTTTATGGCCCGCGTCCGGATCCGGAAATGGATGAGGCCGCGTTGGACGCTTATTTGGCTGATCTCATTGCCTATGGCCTCGCTGCGCGCCTTGCGCCCAAGACCGTTTCCGTTGTTCATCGGGGGCGGAGCTATTTCGGACTACGGGCTTTGCAAGCCCGCTATTTGATGCAGGATATCGAGCAAATCCTGTACAGCGACGGCGAGCGCTATGCCGGGGTTGCTTCGGCATGGGCCTCCGGTGTCTGGCGTGAATCACGGCTCTACATCCGGTATGCCAATGAATTGGAGGTGTGGGTGAACGGGTCGGAAAGCGAGGACTGGCGGGTGCGCGTAGCCGACGAGTACTATGTCCTCCCGCCCTCGGGCTGGGTGGCGCAAGGTTCCGACGTGCTTGCGTTCTCGGCTTTGGATGAAGCGGGCCATCGCTTTGATTATGTCGAATCTCCGGAATACCGCTACCTCGATCCGCGCGGGCGAACGATGCGTTGGCGGGGCATGGAAGCCGGCAGCGCCGTCGTCTGGGTCCCGCAATCCGACGATCGTTGGACCGTGTGGGACCTCGAATCAAGTGGGGCATTTGCTTTTCACACGGAGTTGTTCGACGCGGAAGTCGGTCAAGTCCTGAGTTGGAACGTGAAAGCGGGCGCATGGGAACAAGCCGCGTGGGTGCGTGAGGGCGATTGGTGGCAGCTCACGGCGTCCGAGCCACAGTTTCAATTTCTAATTAAATCGGCGGATGCCCGCCCGGATGATGCCCTATGACCGCCATATGGATCACCGCTTTCTGGGGCGCGATGGGGGTATTGGTGCACACGTATGTCGGCTATCCCTTGATGATCTGGAGCCTGGCCCGGTGGGGCCCTAAACCCAAACCCGCTGATCCGCCCGCGCCGATGCCCTCCAAATGTTCCGTGGTCATCTCCGCGTATAACGAGGAATCCACGTTGCCAGGCAAGGTGGCTCATTTACTTGCGAGTCCGAATGCCCGCTACATTGATGAGATGTGGATTGGATCCGATGGTTCTACCGATGGCACCGTGGCGGCGGTAGAGGCGTTGCAGGATCCGCGTATTCACGTGGTCGCCTATGCCGCGCGTCAGGGAAAACCGTCGGTCCTGAACCAGCTTATCCCGCAATGCCGAAACGAAGTGGTCGTGCTCATGGATGCCCGGCAAGAATTGGCGGCCGACGCGATTGAGGCGTTGCTCGGCCATTTCGTCGATGAACAGGTCGGCGTGGTATCGGGCGAGTTGATCTTTCGATCGATCGAATCGGATTCCGTTACCGCCAGTGGCATGAACGTCTATTGGCGCTATGAAAAGTTGATCCGGCGTTCCGAGGCCGCTTTCCGTTCCGTGCCTGGCGCGACGGGGGCCTTGTATGCCCTGCGCCGGTCCGGCTTTCAACCGATTCCCGCCGACCTGTTGCTGGACGATGTGGCGATCCCGATGCAGGTCGTCATGCAAGGTAAACGCTGTCTCTTTGAGCGGCAGGCGATCGTTTACGATGTGCCCAATGTGCAGGGGCGCGCCGAGGAAATCCGGAAGCGACGCACCATTGCGGGGAACCTGCAATTGATTCGCTACTATCCCCAATGGTTGCTGCCGTGGCGTAACCCGATTTGGTTTGAGTTTGTCTCGCACAAGATGCTGCGGTTGTTGTCGCCATGGGCGTTGCTGCTGGCTTTGGCCAGCGCCGTGGTCTTGTTCGGGCACAGCGCATTCTGGAACTGGATGTTGGCCGCGCAGATTGGATGTTACGGACTGGCGCTCGTGGGGCGTTGGGTGCCGGTGCGATTTCGCCTCGTTACGGCGGCGGCCATGTTCCTGGAGTTGAACCGCGTGACGGTGTGGGCGTGGATGGATGCCGTACGCGGGCGTTATCGCGTGGACTGGCAGCGGCCCACGTCATAGGCGGCCGAAACCGGGACGGGATCGGCGGTCAACCCGCGATCCGCAATTCAAGTTTCAATAGCTTGCCTGTTAACGTGCTGAGCGGAGTACGCGCGAAAAGCGCACGAATACGGCTACGCTCTTTGGTCCACGCTTTGTGCATGGGGCAGGGGCGCTTATCCCCGCATCCCGACAAACCCAATACGCAGGCCTTCATGAACTCGGGACCTTCGATGGCCTCGACGATGTCCAGCACGGATATGTCCTTTGCCGCCCGCGCCAGCATGACACCGCCTGCGGGGCCGCGCGAGGAACGCAGAATGGCTGCGCGCGTCAGTTTTTGAAGAATCTTGGTGAGAAAGTGAAACGAGATATCCAGTTCCTCGGCCATTGATCCGATTGACACGTAGCCCGTTCCCTTTTGTGCTGCGACATACATCGCGGCGCGTAAACCATACGCACTGCTTTTTGATAGTACACTCATGAAGATGGTAGTAGCAGGTTGATTGCGGGGAATCAATAGCAATCGCCCGTGATTTGGGATTCAAACAACCGAAATCAGGGAAACCCCTATTTCTTGGCCATCTCCAAGCCCAGACCCGCACTCTGACGATTCAGGACATGGATAAGGACCGTGATCATATGAGGGATGTTATTAAAAGGTTTTACAAGCCGAGCGCGGTTTGCGTACTATCGACGCTCCATTTGCTCATAGTTGTCTAGGAGTTTTGCTTATGAAATCGTTATCTATTCTGAAAATTCATGCGTATTCCCTGCTGGGTGTGTTGCTGTTGGGAGGGGCGGCGCTGGACGTTTCGGCTCAGCACGCGCGAGGATTCCGTGGCGTCTGGAATGACTGGGGCTATGACGCGATGTCGCTGGATCTGGGGGTCTGGCGGGCGACAGTGGAAGCGAGTGGATCGGATCACCGGTTCAAAATCGCCCATGACAATTGGAACTATGAATGGACGCATGGCGGGTCCTTGGCTATGGCGTCGATTCAAGATGCCTTCACGGGCGGTGGCGACACGGAAATAGCGGCGACAGCCGGTCGCCACTACACCTTTGCGATGAATAATGTGGATAGTTGGCAGCAAGGCCTGATGATTGTACAGGAAACGGAGAATCCGCCGATCGATGTCACGGCGGTCTCGCACTCCTTTTCCGGTCGCGACGCCGTAATCAGCATCACCACGTCGGGCACCCCGTCTCCGGGAGAGAAAATCTATGTCCGCTACTCCATGGACAGCTGGAGTTCATCGGATTTCGTGGAGGCGACGGGTAGCGGCACGACTTGGTCGGCGACGATCGAGCATGATGAGCAAGACGAGGATGAGAGCGTAGGCTACTATGTGCTGACAACAACCGTCTCAACCCCGACTTCGAGCGACGCGAATTTGCAAACGATTCGGTGGAACAACAATGGCGGGCCCAATTACGACTACATCGTGCCCGAGGACGTTCCGCTTCCGCCGGTGGCTCCCTCGGTGCAAGTGTCCGGGCTCCAATTCACAAATGTTAGCAGCACAAGTTTGACCGTGACATGGACACCGGGTGATGGGGCCCGCCGTATGGTCGCCGTACGTGAAGGTGGCCCGGTTGATGCCACGCCGGCAGATGGCAATTGGTACGATCCCGACAGTGCGTTCGGTGAAGGCGATGAAATGGGGGCGGGCAATTTCTCGGTCTATGTAGGCGATGGCAGCTCGGTCAGCGTGTCGGGTCTTTCGCCGACAACGACCTATCATTTCCAGGCCTTTGAGTTTAATGGCAACTTCACCGGGCGGGTCTACAACACGTCCACCGCTACCGGTAATCCAGCCAGTGTCACGACGCTGGAAACGCCGCCGATGGTCATTCGAATCAACGAAATCATGGCATCGAATGGTAACACGATTGCGGACGAGGACGGCGACTTCGAGGATTGGGTGGAACTGTACAACGCGGGTTCGGACCCGGTCGATTTAGAGGGGTGGGGGCTATCGGATGATGAGTCGAATCCGTTCAAGTGGATCTTCGGTGCGGTGACGATTGATCCGGGCGAGTATTTATTGGTATGGGCTTCCGGCAAGGATCGGCCCACCGGACCGCATCTGCATACGAGCTGGTCGATCAGTTCGAGTGGCGAAGAGATTCTCTTAACGATGCCCGACGGCACAGAGATGGATTTTGTGCCGCCGATACCGATTCCCCGGGATATTTCCTATGGTCGCACCTTGGCCGATCCCTCAGTCTTCACGCTTTTTTCTGATCCCACTCCCGGTGCCGTGAATGCGGGCCCCAGCGGCCAGTTCCTGACCGAGGAGGTCACGTTTTCGGAACCCTCGCGGACCTTCACGCACACGGAAAACAGCGTTACTGTTTCGCTGGGCGGAGAGGCGTCCGGTCAGGAAATCCGTTACACGACCGATGGCTCAATACCAACCGCTTCTTCGACACTGTATACGGGGCCGCTTAACCTTTCCCAGACCACGCTATTGCGGGCGCGGATATTTGACCCCAGCGGCAGTGGCAGCCTGGTCGCTACCCGCCATTACCTGCGGCTCTCGCCGACCTTGTCGGACAAGCGCTCCAACCTGCCCATGATTGTCATGGACGCGCGCGGTCAGGAGATTGAAAAGATTGAGACGGTCAATGGCACCTTGCGGCAGGATGGCTACTTCTTTTTGTTCGATCGGCAAGGGAGTAATCCCAGTGAGCTGGCAGCCATGCCAAACATCGCTACACGACAAGGTGTCCGCTTGCGAGGTTCCTCTTCCTTGCTGCAGGACAAGAAGCCCTATGCGATCGAGTTTTGGAGTGAAATTGACTATGACGAAGTGGACATAGAGGTCCTTGGTATGGCCCCCGATTCGGACTGGGTGCTTTACGCCCCGTACGATTTCGACCGCGCTTTTATCCGTAACACGGTGATGTACGAGCTTTCACGGCAGATCGGCCGGTGGGCCGGTGATTCGCGCATGGTGGAGGTATATGTCAATCATAATGGCGACACCTTGTCCTCCGGTGATTACATGGGGG
>SKLK01000202.1 GCA_007123265.1 Kiritimatiellia bacterium | reverse complement strand
GATAATCCTCGAACCAATCCGGTAGGCCAGAGGTATGAGTCAACAGATGTCGAACCGTAATCTCGGCGGTGCGATCTTTGCCGTCCTGCTGATGCAATCCCCGTGTAACCGTGTCCGGCAGGTGGTCGCAGATGGATTTATCCAAATCAAGTTGGTCGGCTTCCATCAGTTTCAGCGTGATGGTGGCGTTGTATAACTTGTCGATGCTGGCGATAAAGTAGGGGGTCGTTTCCGTGACGGGTTTGCCCGCCTCGTTCACCCCCGCTGTGCCGATCCACTCAACGGATTGTTTGGGCGCATCAATGGCTACAATCGCCTGCTTGCCAGGCCTACTGTCGACCAAGGCCTGCAATACTTCTTCCCGCAAAGCACTGGGTATATCCCGATTCGTTGACATGATCAGTCCGTGTCCGGCAGCTCTTTCCAGAGCAGATGAAGTTCAAGTTCATTATCGGGGCCCCGTCGCAGGCCTCGCGCCGAAAACTCACTCAAATCCACGGTATGCAAGCAGCGGAACCCGCTCTTTTCGTGACATCGACGTGATGCACTGCTGGTACATTCTGCGAAAGCATAAGTGAAGCCTTGTGCTGCGGCCTCTGCGAGAGCCGCTTGTAAAAGGCGGGTTGCGATACCGTGGCCTTCATATCCGGGGCTTACGCCGACGGCCGCGATATGCAGGCATTTCCCCGCTCGCGCCGCGATTTGATCTTGCTTGGGCTTACGGACAGCTTCAAGTAGCCCGAGCATGAAGGACACCTGCTCACGCTCGTGATCCGTTAGGTTATCCGACAGCGCGGGTTCGCTTCCCGCTGCCGCCGGATCATCACATACGATGAAACCTACGGCTTCGTTTCCCGCAGTACCAGCCCGTGCCAGCCAGCAGTACCGCTGGGAACGCGCACGGGTCTCTTCAGCCGCGTACATCGCCCGCGCAAACTCCTGCATGCGTTCCCGGCTCAGGCCGATACATCGCGTCAACGGTTCGCGATCATGGAAGAGATCGATAAACAAGCTCAGCAACGTGTTGATCTCGCCCGGCTGAACACGGTCAATCCGAATCGAGGTTAAATCAGTACTGATCGAGTTATCTTTCACGAGGCTTACTTTCGTTCTCAGTCAAAAGGCGCCGTGATGAGGAGTCCTGCAATCTGACCGTCCTCCACAATGGCTCTGATCAAAATGTCGTCACCGCCATCCGCTACAGTGATCTGATAAAAGTCAACCACCATGCCCTGCTGGTTAAAGGAGCCGATTGATTTGATCGAATACCTCGCGCGTAGGCGCGGAACCAGCGGCTCGATCACCGCTGCGATCGCCGTGGGCGAAAAATCGCGTGCGAAATCATGCGTGAGGCTGGCGCGAAATCCGTCGACGTCATTCTTGGATATCGCTTCGACCAGATTGTTGATTAAAGACTCCGACATGTTCGTTTCTCCTTTTGCGTATACTGTAAACCCGCTCAATAGCAGCATCATGATCAGTGTTAGGCCTATCCTCTTAATCGTATCTCCCTTCTTCATGGTATCGGTCTGTTGCCTTTGAGTACAACTGAATGTCGGGCCGCACACAAGGGCGTACGTCCGGTTTGATTTTGCGCAAACGACAGTGTACCCTTGAACATAGATAGCAGTAAAAGGGAGTGTCCCTATGGCGATCTCCAGGCGGGCGTTTATTCGAAATATGTGCATTTCTGGCGGGTCGGTCTTCGCGGGTGCCTGTAGCAACGGCGCGGCTCCACGGGCCATGCCGTCCGACTGGACGCCGGCCTATGCCAGGCTGGAAGACAAAGGTCTGCTGGCGGACCGGATTGAACAAGCCTACGCATACTTCTCCCGCTGCCGCCTCTGTCCGCGTCAGTGCCGGGCCGATCGCACTGCCGGCGATTTAGGTTTCTGCCGCGCATCCAGCAAAGTCACCGTATTCAGTCATCATGCGCACTACGGAGAAGAGCTCCCTCTTGTTGGTCGCGGCGGTTCAGGCACCATCTTCTTTTCCCACTGCAATTTGCGCTGTGTCTTCTGCCAAAATTGGCCGATCGCCCATGAAGGTCGCGGACGTGAAGTGACGGATGATCAATTGGCCGACATGATGATCGATTTGCAGCGGCGGGGGTGCCATAACATCAATGTGGTGACGCCCACCCACGTTATGCCCAATATTCTGAATGCGACGCGCAAGGCCTTGCACAAAGGATTGCGACTACCGATTTGCTACAACACCGGTGGCTATGAGCGGGTGGAAATGATCCGCTTGCTGGACGGCGTAGTGGATATCTATTTGCCGGACCTGAAGTATATGGACGGCGCTGAGGCAGACCGCTATACGGTGCGGGGGGCGGACGACTATCCCGAAATAGCCCAGAACGCGATCAAGGAAATGCACCGCCAAGTCGGGGATCTAGTCCTGGATGACCGGGGGCTGGCCTTGCGGGGGCTGATGGTGCGCCACTTAGTTATGCCCAACCGGATTGCGGGCACGCGCGAATTTCTCCGCTGGGTGGCGGATAACCTATCGAAGGATACCTACGTCAACATCATGGCTCAATACCGCGTCGAGCACATGGCCTTTGACTATCCTCCGATTGCCCGGGCCATCACGCGAGAAGAGTACTTGGAGGCTATGCAGTGGGCGGAGGAAGCCGGCTTGCGCAACCTCGACAAGCGCTCGCTGGCGCAACGCGATGTCTTCCTGCGGAGGGCGGGGTGATCCGAACTGTTATGCCCAGCGGCCGGGTATCGCTGTCCCGCAATGGGCGCAGGTGCCGTCGTGCAGGTGCATTTCCTCGATGACGAAGCCTAGTCGCTTGATGACGGGCCGGTTGCAGGAGGGGCAAAACGTACTTTCGGCCTCGTGTCCGGGGACCCGGGCGATATAGACATGGCGCAACCCTTCTTCGCGGGCGATCTCGCGCACCCGATCAAGCGTGCGGACGGGCGTTGGCGGCAGGTTGGCGAGCTTGTATAACGGGTAGAAGCGGCCGAAATGAACGGGCACGTCCGGACCCAACTCATCCACGATCCAGCGACACATGGCGCGCACGGTGTCCGGATCGTCATTCAACGTTGGAATGACGATGTTGGTGATTTCGATATGCACGCCATGCTGTTTGAGTCGCTTCAGTGTGTCCAATACCGGCTCCAATTCGCCGCCACAGACATCCCGGTAGAAATCCGGGTCAAAACACTTGAGGTCGATATTTACCGCATCCAGATCTTCTACCATGGCTTCGAGGGGAGCGGCAGCGATATACCCGTTCGTGTGCAGCAAATTCAGCAAGTCGGCCTGACGCGCCTGACGCGCGATCGAGGAAACATACTCGAAGAAGACGACCGGTTCGCCGAAAGCGTAGCTTATCGAGCGGGCACCGGCGGCGAGGGCTTGCTGCACCACATCGGCGGGCGGCATGTCATAGGCATGCACTTCATCGGGGGATACCAGCGCCATGTCCCAGACTTCACAAAACTTACATTCAATGTTGCATCCGGCGGTAGACACCGACAATGCGCGACTGCCGGGCAGGACATGAAAGAAAGGCTTGCGCTCAACCGGGTCAAGCTGCACCAAGGCGGGATTGCCGTAAACCAAGCTGTATCCTTGGCCGCCGCGATTTTCCCGCACCCGGCACGGTCCGCGTTGGCCGGGAGCGAGTTGGCATTGGCGGGGACAGAGATCACAGCGTAGGTGGCCGTTGCCGAGCTCGGTAAACCATTCGGATCGACGGGCCTTAATCAATCCGCGCTGGGCTGTTTGAGCCGGTGCGCTTCGAACGGGACCCAGCATGCTGGCCGCCCCCAGCATGCAAAGACAACCCGCCCCCGCTTTGATGAAGTCGCGCTTCGATACGGGATGGCGGTCATGATTCGTTGTCGTCATTTGATCACCGTGATACCCATAATATACCAAAGGCGGTCGCATTCGCAACCGCAGCCAGCCAACAACAGGCGGCAATGCCAAGTATCGGCGCGACGATGGCGCTGGCCAATATGGCCCCAAGGCAGGCGCCGAATAGTTCGCCGCCATACACTAGCCCCGTCGAGGTGTCCGCACGTCCGGAGACCGACAAATGGCAAGCAACCGTCAGAGGAAAGTCTACCCCGTTTAAGACGCCCGCCACAAAAGTGATCAGGGCGAAGCCAATAAAAATGGCGACCGCCGAAGTCCAGGCGGCCAACCACGGTAGTGCGAAGGCAATGGCCGCAGCAAACACAGCAATGCCTGCCTGGACGGCTGCCAGCAGTCGCAGGTTGTCCTTATGCGTTATCCATCGCTGGGCAGCCCCAGCGCCGCATAGCAACCCCGCCATGAACAGCGCTACGATGAGGCCGATCATCTCGTACACGAAACCATAAATGCTCTGGAAGGCGAACAGGATGGCGATTTGCAGCGCCATGGTCGACAGCCCGGTTGTGAAGACCGCGGTCTGCACGCCGTAACGACGGCCCCAGGCGCGTTTACCCGTCGGCAGTCGCAACAACAGGGCGATCCCAAAAGCGATCGCGACGGGAGGCCAAATCCACCAGGGCTGAATCCGGCCCAACCAACGAAAGGTCGCGCTGAGATCGGCGCGGGTGAGTACATTCCAAAAGGCCAAGGTATAGAAGTAACCGACCGGCCGAAAATCCCGGTTGATGAAGGTGGGCTCATGCACGGGGGGCAGATCGGCTTCCGCAGCGAGTTGATCGGCCACGGACGGCGGGAACAGGGGACCGGTAGCTGGTGGCTCCAGATGGGCTTGGGCGTGCCGCCCGTGATTACGCAATATCCAATTGACCCGTCGCATGGGGCCTTCCTCCAGCAGCAACTGAAACTGACCGGGTGAGAACACGCTGCCTTGAATTCCCCGTTCCATGAACCGGGCACGCAACGCGAAGGGGTCGGTCAGAATTTGGCCGGACTGGTCGCTGGCCACAAAGTAGAGGGTGCGTCCACCCACGGGCAGCACTTCGGTAAATACGCTGCTCAAGGTGTGATGAAGGGTGGCATTGCGGTTGGCAACGGCTGAGCCCCGTAAATCCGCCGTCGACACAACCGATAACACGAGGATGCCGTCGGGACGCAGGCGTCGGGCGGCTTCCTGAAAGAATTCCTGTGTATAAAAACGGTTCAGGACCGCCGTTGACGGATCCGGCACATCGACCACCACGACATCATACTGGGCCTCGCCGGTCTT